>CAZFJO010000030.1:0-20750 GCA_964518915.1 uncultured Saprospiraceae bacterium | reverse complement strand
GAGCAGAGAAGTAGATTGTATATAGGATATACGGAGAAAAAATTCACCATGAAGATGGCACTCCAGGACGTAAGAATATGGGGGTCGGTTCCTCAGATATTTAAAACAGAGGGTGGAAATACATTTCTCAGTGAAGCTTGGGGTCAATATCAGTTTAGTGACCAGTGGTCTCTCAAGGCAGGCCGTCAGATAATCTCCTATGATAATCAACGATTTCTCGGTGGTCTTGAATGGGCGCAACAAGGAAGACGCCACGATGCCGTACTTTTTAAGTACGAAAACCCTGTAAATAAATCCAAATTCCACATTGGTTTAGCTTTCAACAATGACAATGATGTAGCAGAGCCAGCATTTATACAAGCTCCTGGAGCCAATTTCTATTCTGTGGGAGGCAACTATAAATCATTGCAATATGGATGGTACAATAAAAAATTCTCAGGTGGTGGTCTTTCAGTCTTGGTCCTAAACGCGGGACTGCAGAATCAGGACTCCACGGTATCTTACAAGCAGACCTACGGTTTAATAGGATCTAAGAAAGTAGGAGGTGTTAAGCTAGGCGGAGACTTTTACTATCAAGGAGGATCACTCGGAGGAAACACTGTGAATGCCTTTTTAGTAGGAGCATACGCAGGATTTACTGCTGGAAATACACCCATTACCATCGGTGCTGAATACATCTCTGGAAAAGACGATGATGACGCTACTACAGATGTAACTAATTTTTCTCCAGATTTTGGTACCAACCATGCACATAATGGTTTCATGGACTACTTCTTCGTAGGACCAGCTAATGGAAATGTAGGGGTCACAGACTTATACCTTAAATCGAGTTTTAAAGTAGGGAAGGGTTCTTTAAAAGTACACTTGCATGAGTTCCTAACCGGATCTACCCAACTGGATCAGGAAGGCAATCAACTTTCCTCTGCTATGGGTACTGAAGTTGATTTCGTCTATGGGATGAAGTTAACTGAATCCGTAAGTCTTGCAGTAGGCTACTCACATATGTTTGCAACAGATACAATGCTCGCATTGAGACCAGGTGATCAGAAATCTAACAACTGGTCATTCTTAATGATAACTTTTAAGCCTGCTCCAGTAAAATTGGGAGTAACGCCAGTTGTCAACTAGTACCCTCTTTTAATAAACAGGAAAAAAATTATAATGAAAAATATTTACTATCACTATCTATTATTTTTGGTTTTATTATTCAGCTCTTGTGGTGGCGATGCAGAACCCAAGACGATTGCTGCGAATGCAGGAAATGTTGAGGCAAGTATAAGTATTGAAAAACCCCAGCTAAAATTCGGGTTTATAAAACTTACGGATATGGCACCGCTTGCTGTCGCTAAAGAGTTGGGATATTTCAGAGATGAAGGATTATATGTTACTATAGAGGCACAATCCAACTGGAAGAACGTTCTAGATCGAGTAATTGATGGCCAACTTGATGGTTCTCATATGTTGGCTGGTCAGCCGATAGCTGCCAATGCAGGATTCGGCAGACAAGCAGAATTGGTAACACCTTTTTCTATGGATCTTAATGGAAATGGGATTACAGTTTCTAATGAAATCTGGTCTCAGATGAAGCCTAATGTTCCTAAAGATGGAAGTGGCTTACCTATTCATCCCATCAAAGCAGATGCACTCGCTCCAGTAGTAGATAGTTATAAGTCAGAAGGAAAACCTTTTAAAATGGGAATGGTTTTTCCTGTTTCGACGCATAACTATGAGTTGAGATATTGGTTAGCAGCAGCAGGTCTACATCCAGGAATGTATACTGCAGGTAATGTGCAAGGACAAGTGGATGCCGAGGTACTCCTTTCTGTTACTCCACCTCCGCAGATGCCTGCAACATTAGAATCAGGAACCATCTATGGATATTGTGTAGGAGAGCCTTGGAACCAGCAAGCAGTATTTAAAGGTATAGGAGTTCCTGTAGTAACCAATTACGAAATCTGGAAAAACAATCCTGAGAAAGTATTCGTAATGCGTAAGGATTTTATAGATAAATATCCCAATACTTCAGTCGCTATAACTAAGGCATTGATAAGAGCTGCGAAGTGGCTAGATGATCCAGCTAATAGACCTAAGGCAGTAGGTATTCTATCGATGTCTGATTACGTAGGTGCAGATTCAGTAGTCATTGCTAATTCCATGACGGGGACTTTTGAGTTTGAAAAAGGAGATAAGAGGTCGATGCCAGATTTCAATGTTTTCTTTAAGCACAATGCAACATATCCATACTATTCTGATGGAATATGGTTCTTAACTCAGATGAGAAGATGGGGTCAGATTCCAGAAACCAAGCAAGAGTCATGGTATAGCAATACCATTAAGAAGGTGTACCGTCCTGACGTATGGAGAAAGGCGGCAACAGCTTTGGTAGAAGAAGGGCACTTAGCTTCAAGTGAAGTTCCAGATACAGATGGATATAAGGATCCAACGGCAGATTTCATCGACGGAAAAACATACGATGGAAAATCTCCTATAGCTTATATCAACAGTTTTAAAATAGGAAACAAAGACGAAGTCCAATAATTTTTTTGAGGATACAGATAATTACTAATAAGAATTTATAAAGATGAAATCCATCACAGCAGCATTTCCCAGAGAAAGATCTAATATCAATATAGCCTCTATTGCTAAGGCCCTTAAGCCTAAAATTAATTACAAGTCTACATCTAAGAATATGATTATTTCCTTGGTGTCGATCCTATTGTTCGTCCTGCTGTGGCATCTAGGTTCTAAGGCCTTGTATAACATAGAAGCAGATTCTAGAATTGCTACTGTTCTTGCCGAGCAGGGAGCTGCGGAAGCAGATAAATTGAAAGCGTGTATCGCTAGCGGTGATATCAGTTGTCAGCCTAACACCCTGCCGACTCCACTTCAGGTCTGGACAGCGAGTCAAGCATTACTGGCAGATCATTTTGCCATTAATAAAAAGAAAGAAGAATTTTTAGCAGAAGTTTCAGCAACGAATAAAGGAAGAAAAGCATCTGGCCTTGCTCCGATTAAGTACACTGGTAGACCTTCATTCGTGGATCAGATAATTACCAGTCTCAAGACGGTGGCAGTGGGTTTTTTAATTGCTATGTTGATAGCAGTACCGCTAGGCGTATTGATCGGATTGAATGCTAACTTGAAGACTGCCTTTAACTGGTTGATACAGATATTTAAACCAGTATCTCCAGTGGTCTGGTTGCTTCTTGTGTTTATGATCGTTAAGACGCTTACACTAGATTCTCAAGCAGACACTTCATTTATTATTTCTTCTATCAGTGTAGGATTGTGTGCGATGTGGGCCACCCTAGTTAATACCAGTGTAGGTGTATCATCCGTAAATCAGGATTACATCAATGTCAGTAAGGTTCTAAATCTAGGTATAGGTAAGCAGATTTTTAAAGTGATCTTACCTTCAGCCATCCCACTTATTTTTACGGGTTTGAGAATAACCTTATCGGTAGCATGGATGGTATTGATTGCCATCGAATTGCTTGCTCAGAGCCCAGGTTTAGGTTCATTTGTATGGGAAGAATTTCAGAACGGAGCCAATGATTCTAACGCCAAAATAATCGTTGCTATGTTCATTATCGGAATAATAGGCTTTATGTTAGATAGAATAATGTACTGGGTACAGAAGTCTGTCTCATTCGAAAAAGCACTGGCATAATTATAATTCTAAATATTAATAAAATACTATGGCTAATCCAGTAATTGAATTGAGGAATGTATCTAAGTGGTATGGGACAGGACGCGATAAGGTAGAAGTTTTACACGATATCAACCTGACAGTAGAAGAAGGAGAATTTTTAGCCATTGTAGGATTTTCAGGATCGGGAAAATCAACCTTGATAAACTTGTTAGCAGGGTTAGATATGCCGAGCTCCGGAGAAGTTCTATATAAGGGTCAGCCTATTACCGGACCGAGTCTAGAGAGAGGGATTATATTTCAGAATTACAGTTTGCTTCCGTGGCTTACCGTTTTTCAAAACGTAGAGATTGCTATTAAATCAGCATTCCCTAAATATTCAAAATCTGATCGTAGAAAGCATGCATTAAAATATATAGAAATGGTAGGCCTTACACCAGCTGTCGATAAGTATCCTAAGGAGTTGTCAGGAGGAATGAGGCAGCGTGTTTCAGTAGCAAGAGCATTGTCAGCCGCTCCAGAAATATTATTGATGGATGAGCCGCTAGGAGCACTTGACGCACTAACTAGAGGAAACTTACAAGATGAAATTCTTAATATCTGGGGAAAAGATCGAACCACTGCATTGCTCATAACCAATGATGTAGATGAAGGAATCTATATGGCAGATCGAATTATTCCGCTTAAGCCCGGACCGAAGGCTGAACTAGGTCCACAATATAATATAGATATCCCTAGACCTAGGAATAAGAAAGCACTGAATACAGACGAAAATTTCATAAAAGTAAGAACAGAAGTTTTAAATTTTCTTGTCTCTCTAGGAGAATCTCAAGCCCTCCAAAATGAAAACTTATTCATTTTGCCGGAAGCTGAACCACGACATTTTAAGAAACAAATCTTCAATCTAAAAAAGAAGGCAGGATGATTTTCTGCAATAGGGTTATAATGATCATCTGTTATTCAATTCAAGGCTTAAGTTTTTAGTACCCCGATGACTATATCGGCAATCGACCATAGGAGCTCTGTTCGAAAAGTTAAGTTCATTTATTATTAAATCTTATCACCTGCATAATATAATACCATGGAAGTTCTTGAAAAAATAAAAGTGAATGCTGACTCTAAAGTAGATGTCATGTTGAAAATTGAACAACTCACTAAGATTTACCCTACACCGAGTGGTGGATATACTGTTCTAGAGAACTTGAACCTCAATGTATATAAGGAAGAATTTATTTCCATAATCGGACACTCAGGATGTGGCAAGACAACCCTGTTAACCATGATAGCCGGACTCAATGACATAACTGGTGGTCATATAAAAGTGAATAACACGCCTGTTTCTGGACCTGGTCCGGATCGTGGAGTTATTTTTCAATCGCCTAGTCTTTTTCCGTGGATGACAGTCCTTGATAACGTGTTGCTCGGAGTAAAGGAAGTATTTAATCATATACCTAAAAAAGAGCAGAAGGATATAGCAGGTTATTACCTCAGTAAGGTTGGTCTAGGAAATGACTTGAATAAGAAAGCCTCGGCTTTATCTCAAGGCATGCAGCAACGAGTAGGGATTGCTAGAGCGTTTGCGCTGAAGCCTAAAATCCTATTGCTTGATGAACCATTCGGAATGTTGGATTCACTAACTAGAGGTACCTTACAAGAAGTGTTATTAGAAATCTGGGATAAGGAAAAAATTACAGCCATTCAGATTACCCATGATGTAGATGAGGCTATATTTCTTGCAGATCGAGTAATCATGATGACTTCTGGGCCTAAGGCTCAAGTAGGAGATATTCTAAATATTGATTTCGAAAGACCACGTAAGAGAGTAGATATTCTAAATGACCCAGACTATTATACGTATAGAAAGCATCTTATCGATTTCCTAGAACACTAAATCTTGGGTGCTTAATTGACATTCTGTGCAGAAGTCTTGAATCTATAATAATACTCGATCAGTAGATAAAACGATTGTGTATATTTGATAGTTATTTTCAGGTTTTAGATTCAAGCATTTTTATCCATCTCATTAATAGCTAAGCAATTTTTCATGAATCACACATCTCATAAATCTACTTGTTCTTATTGTGGTGTGGGTTGCGGACTTATTGTAAAAAAAGATGCCCAGGGTAAGGTTTCAGTTACGGGTGATGATGAACACCCTGTTAATAAAGGGATGTTGTGTTCTAAAGGTCGTAATCTACATCATGTAGTTCAGGATACTTCTGATCGTATTTTATACCCAGAAATGAGATGGAATAAGTATGAAGATAGAACACGTGTTTCATGGGATGATGCACTGACGAGAACGGCGGCAGTATTTCAATCTACCATTGAAAAATATGGTCCAGACAGTGTAGGATTTTATGTTTCAGGGCAGTGTACTACAGAAGAATATTATCTGGTAAATAAACTTACTAAGGGGTTTATAGGAACCAACAATATCGACACCAACTCACGCTTGTGTATGAGTTCGGCTGTGGTAGGTTATAAGAAAACGGTTGGTGATGATCTAGTACCGATCTGTTATGATGATATCGAACTAGCAGATTGTTTTCTTATCGCTGGCGCAAATCCAGCTTGGTGTCACCCCATACTCTTTAGAAGAATAGAACAACACAAAGAGAAAAATCCTGACGTTAATATAATTGTAATTGACCCTCGAAAAACCCAGACATGTTCTATTGCCAATATGCATCTACAGATCAAGCCTGGAACGGATACTGTGCTTTATAACGCTATATGCAAACGAATCATTGAGAATGGAGATGCTGACCTCGATTTCATAAACAAGCATACAACTGGATTTAAAACTGTAAGTCAGAATTTAGACCGGGTTTCCATCGACGAAGCTGCACGGATATGTGGAGTTTCTGTGAAGGAAATCCGCTTAGCAGCATACCACATAGGAAAGTCAAAAGCCTTCATAAGCATGTGGGCCATGGGCTTGAATCAATCCTCTCATGGCGTTGATAAAAACCTTGCATTGCTTAATATTTCATTGATCACTGGACAGATAGGAAAGCCAGGATCTGGACCTTTTTCTCTTACAGGTCAGCCCAATGCGATGGGCGGTAGAGAAGTAGGTGGTATGGCGAATCTGCTTGCAGCTCATAAGAATCTGTCTGACCCTGATGACAGAGCGGAAGTTGCTAAATTCTGGGGAGGAGGTGATATCTCACCTAAGCGAGGTTATACAGCTACGGAGATGATAGAAGCTCTAGAGTCAGGAGACCTGAAAGTCATCTGGATCATCTGTACCAACCCTCTAGTATCTCTGCCTGATGCTCGACGGGTAGAAAAAGCGCTGAAGAAAGCTAAGTTGGTCATTGTACAAGACATCTCTCATCGATCAGATACTACCCAGTATGCGGATGTTCTGTTGCCTGCCGCTGGATGGTTAGAAAAAGAAGGTACCATGACTAATTCAGAACGCCGTGTCAGTTATCTCCCTAAGGTTGTTGATGCACCTGGAGAGGCACTACCCGATGCGGAAATAATATGGACTTTCGCTCAGAAAATGGGATATCAGTCTTTTTATTATGACTCGGTAAGTGAAGTGTTCGATGAGCATTGTAGATTGACTAAATATACACCGATAGATATTTCGGGTCTGAATTACCATCGCTTAAAAACGGAAGGAACTTTCCAGTGGCCAGTGCCTTATCATGACCATCCAGGGACAGAAAGATTATTCGAAGATCATCAGTTTCAGACAAGTAACGGTAAAGCATACTTGAATGTAGCTAGCGGGATTGCTGTACGCTCAGAAAAAATTTCAGAAGAATTTCCATTGATCTTAACGACAGGTAGGATTAGAGACCAGTGGCATACCATGACTAGAACTGGAAAGGTCAATGGCCTTCTAAGCCACATTAATGAACCTTATATAGAAATCTCAGCAGTAGATGCAAGAAATAGAGGAATCACTCAAGGAGATATAGTTGTTATCGAAAGCACAAGAGGACAAGTCCGCTTAAAAGCCATCATCAGCGAAGGTTGTCGAGCAGGTATGGTTTTCATTCCTATGCACTGGGGGAAAAATAGAATAGGAGATTTATCTCGGGCCAACAACTTGACCAAGATGCTTATTGATCCTGTATCTCTCCAACCAGACTTTAAGTACTCGGCCGTTGAAGTCAGAAGGTTTCGAAAGAAAAAAGAAAAAATCTGTATCATAGGTGCTGGTGCCGCTGCCTTTCAATTTATTAAATCTTACCGGCAACGAAATGATGAAGATGACATTCATGTTTTTTCTGGAGAACCATATCCATTCTATAATCGAATCCTTCTTCCAGATTATATTATTGAGGAATTATCCTGGGAACAATTACAGAAAATTAAAGAAGAAGAAATTAAAAAACTCGGTATTGTCGTTCATCCACAATCCATTATTGAAAAAATAAATTCAGAAAAAAAGCACATCACAACTCATACAGGAGAAGCGCATGGTTATGATCAGTTGATACTTGCTATGGGTAGCCGTCCATTTGTCCCGCGAGACGTACCCTTGAAATTGCCTGGAGTTTTTACGATGCGATCTAGAGAGGATGCAGATAGATTTAGATCATACTTATCTGAGAATACCCGCTCGTTATCTGAACAACATGTGGTAATCGTAGGAGGTGGATTGTTAGGTATAGAACTCGCGGGATCACTAAGATCTACGGGTGTAAAAATAACAATTGTCAATCGAGGATCTAGACTCATGGAGAGACAACTCGATGGAATAGGAAGTAGAATTCTTGCAGAAGACATTACCGAAAGAGGAATCACCTTGTATCAAGACAATGAAGTAGAAACCATCACAGAAGCTGGAGATCATATGTATTCTGTGCTCTTAAAAAGCGGAAAGAAATTGAATGCCGATGCAGTACTTTTTGCCATAGGGACCATCCCTAATATCGAGGTGGCAGAGACAGCAGGAATCCAAGTAAGGAGGGGTGTCGTCGTAGATGATTACCTGCGGACCTCAGACGATAGCATCTATGCTATCGGTGAATTAGCAGAATGGAATCAACAACTTTTCGGAATCACCTACGCAGCGGAACAGCAAGCAGACGTTTTAGCATATTATATGCTAGGTTATCAAGGGGCACCTTATTCTGGTACCGTAAGTATGAATGTTCTTAAGATTGAAGAACTAGATTTATGTTCTATAGGTAGAATTTCTTATCCTTCAGGTGATTCTAACTATGAAGAAATTATTTTTCAAGATCTAGCTCATAGATATTATAAGAGATGCATCATCTATAAAGATCGTATGGTAGGCGCAATTCTTATAGGAGATAAAAGCGAGTTCGGAGAATTTAAGCGATTGATAGAAACGCAATTAGAATTATCCCATAGAAGAAAAGAAGTGCTCAGAGGAGTATCTAAGAAAGAACCGCAGATCGGAAGACTCATATGTTCTTGCAATTCTGTAGGTACTGGGAATATAGAAAATGCCATTGCACAGGGATGTTGCACAGTTTATGAAATAGGAGAGAAGACAGACGCCGGCACCGCTTGTGGAAGCTGTAAGCCTGAGATTCAAGCACTTCTAAAAGAGAATGGATCTAAACGTAAGAAGAAAGCAATAGCCCCATCAGCAAATAAAAAATTAAGTTTAGTGGAAAGAATTTTTCAATTAAAAAGATGAATCTTATTGTAGACTTCCCATGAAAAAATCTGACTTAAATAGAATAACCATAAAGGGAGGGATTATATCGCCTAGTGAATTGCTATTGCTTCTGCAGATGCTGGAAGAAATGAAGCTGAAAGAAATGAGTCTAGGATCTAGGCAGGACATCTTGTTTTCTCATACCGCTCTTACCGAATCAGTAATTGAAAATTATCCTCAGATACAGGTGCAATCAGAAGGAGAAAAGGTGTATAAGAATGTATCGTGTTCATATGTTGCAGACGGAATTTTTATAGGTACACGCTGGCTTACCAGTTCTAGATATCTATATATTCTAGACGATTTAATGAGTAGATTGCGTCTGTCTGTAAACATCGTTGACCCACTACAACCACTGGTTCCTCTATTTACCGCTAACCTTAATTTCATTGCTTCTCCTTCAGAAGAATACTGGTACCTCTATGTTAAATTACCACTATGGGATAAATTTAAACTCTACCCAGTGTGGATTCATTCTTCTGATATAAACCTTATCTGCTCCATTTTAGAAGAAGGGTATGGAAATCTACAGAATATTGAAAACGTATTTACTTACGTCAACGAACGGGTTGATCCTAGGCTGAATAAAAATATAACTATCGACTTAAAACCGACCACTGAATTATTTCCTCATTATGAGGGTATGAATCGTATGTCTGGAGATATGTACTGGCTAGGTTTATACTGGAGGAACAACAATTATTATATAGATTTCCTGAAAGATGTTGCTCAGCTATGTATGGATAGTCGAGTGGGAAGAATATGTATTACCCCATGGAAGTCGATTATTATAAAAAATATCCATCGCAAGGATAAAATGAGTTGGGAGAAACTTCTCGGAGGACGAGGCATAAATATAAGACATTCACTACTGGAATTGAATTGGCATATTCCAGTGGGAGACATGGAAGCACAGGAATTAAAAAAGTACATAGTAAGTGAATTTGATAAAAAAGACATCAGTACTTATGGGATGACTTTTGGGATATATAATGAAAGCACTAAATCTCCTTTTACCACCATTGCCATCTATCAAGAGTCTGCTTCTTTCAATCAAGAGACCATCGGTTTCAGGCCCACATATAGAATTATGCATACGGTGGATTTTGATATACATTCACTAGACTATGATACCTATGCCATTGGTATAGACCGATTGACACTTCCTAATATTTTAGTAGAATTGAGTAAGGCGTTTTTTAGACAACTGGGAAGATCTAAAGATGACACCCCTGAAGTTCTTGAAACCTCTCTCCAGTCCGATTTTAATTTTTATCAATGTAGCACTTGTTTTACTGTCTACGATGAGGCACTAGGGGATCCGGATGCAGGAGTTGCACAATTCACTCCTTTCATAGAGCTCTCAGATAATTATACTTGTTCTATGTGTGAAGGCCCCAAGACAGATTATCGGCAAGTAGATAGAAAGTCTACGTCTTGATTATCCCCTTGCTATCGCCATAAGTAATACCGATACTTTAAGTCCAGGAATATCTTCCATGGCTTTTACACAAGATTCAATGGTGGCACCTGTTGTGATAACATCATCGACTATTAGTACATGTTGATCAACTAATTCATCTGGGGATGTTACTTCTATAGTGCCTAGTACATTCTTAACCCTTTCTATTCTAGATTTTTTAGTTTGCGATGGCGTCGTGCTGGATTTAATCAATAGGTCTTCTCGCATGGGTACGTTAATAGTTTCTGATACCGCCTTTCCGAATATCGCAGATTGATTGTACCCTCTCGTTCTGTGCTTGCTCTTATGTTGTGGGACAGGAATGATGATATCTGGGGTATGAAATAAATTTGATTTTAGATGTGCCCTTCCTGCCATCTTACCGATCTCGATGGCAATACTCCTGTACCCCTTGTATTTTAATCGATGCATCATCTCTTTAATCCTCCCATTGCTATCGAAGTAAAATAAAGCAGCACCATGCTGTACTATAATCCTTCCCCATAAGTGCTTTAATACATCATTTTCAGCATTGTCAAAGTGGTCGGTCAAGGGTAGATACACCGTGCATCTGAGACAGAAAGGATGCCCTTCCATCGGGATGTCGGTATGACAGAACATGCATAGATCTGGATAGACCAGCCCTTTAAGATTTCTAAGAAGACTTTTATAATCCATAGCACCTTTTCGGATGCTTCTAAAATAAGAAATACTTATGGGTATCTGATTATAAGGCATAAAAAAACGTCCGCCCCTGGGAAGGGCAGACGCATCAAAACAAAACGAAAAACCAACTTTATTTTATAACAGTATTAAAACTGTTTTTGTTACAATCCTTTTCTTAATTTAATCCTAATGTTTTTTTCTTCTCCATTTCTTCTCACTTTTAATTCTAGATCATCACCTACCTTCGTAAGTCTCATCTCTTCCTTTATAACGTCGAAACTATCAACTTCGTTTCCTTGAATAGAGATAACAACATCCCCTGGTAATATTCCGGACAATTGAGCAGCGCTGCCTCTATCAACTTCATCTACATAGAAGCCACGATCTATATCTAACTTAAATTCTTCTATGATTTCCTTGTCTACATCGTAACCAGAAATTCCCAGACTTACATTTCTATCTATGTCTCCTCCCTTCTCTATAATGTCTCTGATTACCGATTGCACTAGGTTACTAGGTATGGCAAATGAGTATCCCGCGAACACACCTGTAGGTGTCGCAATAGCCGTATTGATTCCTACTAACTTTCCATCCACATCAACCAATGCTCCTCCACTATTTCCAGGATTGACAGCAGCATCTGTCTGTATAAATTCTTCTATCGCTTTCTGGCCTTTAATGATGTTAAGGTCTCTACCCTTAGCACTCACAATTCCTGCTGTAACCGTAGATGTAAGAGAGAATGGATTTCCTACAGCAAGTACCCATTCTCCGACTCTGATGTTGTCAGAGTTTCCATAATCTAGGGTCGATAGTCCGTCAGATTCTATTTTTATAACGGCTAAGTCGGTTGCCGGGTCCGTACCTATTTTTACACCTTTTAGTTTTTTACCATCATATGTGGTAACCGTTATGTTATCCGCGAAACCCACTACATGATTGTTCGTAACCACATAGCCGTCATTGCTTATAATTACTCCCGATCCAGATCCTTTCTTAGGATAACTGCCTCTTCCGAAAAAATCATTATCCATCCCGAAGAAGTTGTCCCACATAGAATTTCTTCTTGATTGCCTTTCTTTCTGGTAGCGTTGTTTTGCAAGCGCTGTGCTTTCTTCTGCTTGTATAAAAACTACAGCTTGCATGGCAGACTCAGATGCATCTACGAAATCAACATCCATTTTCTTAGCAGGAATACTTGCCATAGTAGCATGGACAGGAACCTCCTTTATAATCTGTGGAGCACTCATCTGGTTCGCAATTATTCCTCCCAGAAATGCGGCTATCAGCAGGTAGAAAAATTGTTTCATCTTGCTTGGTTTCGTTTATTTATAATCACTTCAATTTCAATTTTATCGTATTTTCTGAACGCGCTCACATATACGAAAGTTATCGTACAATTTTCGTTTAACAATACATTAACTGGACATAGAGATGGATTTCATCTATGAATCTATGTCATGTATTTCTTGTATAATCTGTCTAGAATTTCCGACAGTTTCCTGTCTTTATCAGTAACAGTATTACCTGCATCATGTGTCGTTAATTCTATTTCAACCTTATTGTATACATTCCTCCATTCAGGATGGTGATTCATGTCTTCTATATAAAAGGCAGATTCCATCATGAAGGCCATGGCTGATCTGAAATCTGAAAAACTAAACGATGCTTTTAATTTGTTGTTTTCTTCTGTCCACATATATCTATCTTTATCGGAAGATACTTTAATTTAGCGATACTCAATACTCAGGGTTACCAGAGATTCTTGAGAAAATCAATCAAGTCTTCTATGAATGTAATGCTCAGTATATTTAAAAAGAAATGCCCTCGATGTAGGAAAGGTGATCTATTCACCACACCTTTTAGTTTTTCTAAGCCGCTTGATATGCCTAAGCAGTGCCAGGAATGTGGTTTAATTTTCGAACCAGAACCGGGATTTTACTTTGGTGCTATGTTTCTATCGTACGGAATTTATGCGGTTACAATTACTCCCGCAGCCCTGTTACTCGTCCTTCTCGGCGGATGGTCGGTAGGAGGCGCTATGGCTTTAGTATTGGCCATTACTTTTCTTACTTTTATATGGATGGCTAGATTAGCTAGAAGCTTATGGATACATATTGCTCCACCTAAGTAATTATGGATATCGCTTACGCAAATATTTTAAATTCGACCTATGAAAAGTATTTACATTGTAGTGCTCACCTTGTTGATAAGCTGCAAGCCCAAGGAAGTAAAAGAAGTCATTGTGGAAACACCAGAAATCGAAGTAAATAACAATTCCTGGGAAGCCAAAACATGGGAACATGGAGATGGCCCAGACTTAAATTACAATATCTTGTACCCGATCAGAAAAGTACCTGGAGTAAAATATCCGCTTCTGGTTTTCCTCCATGGAGCAGGAGAAAGAGGAAACGACAATGAATCACAGCGGATACATATAGCCCCATTTTTAAGTTCAGATTCCATCCGCAATCACTATCCGGCGTACGTTGTTTTTCCACAATGCCCTGCTGATGAACGGTGGTCAGAAGTAGAAGTGTCAGATGGAAAGTGGATGGCTAAGAAAGGAGGTGGAATGAGTCGACCCCTGAAACAAGTGAGTGCTTTAATAGATCATTTAATGGCAACAGAAGAGGTAGATAAGAACAGATTGTATATATCTGGATTATCTATGGGGGGGTATGGAACCTTTGCTTTTTTAGGAGAAAAGGGAGACGCTGTTGCTGGAGCAATCGCGATCTGTGGCGGTGGTGACGTAGATGCTGTTACCAGATATGCCCATGTTCCTATAAAGATTTTTCATGGTGCAAAAGATCCAGTTGTTCCTGTTGCCTATTCTCAAGAATTGCATAAAGCCCTGGTTGCAGCACACGCTCCGGATGTGCAATATATTGAATTTCCAGAAGGCGGTCATGGTGTATGGAATGAATCTTATGACCACCCTGGATTACTCAAGTGGCTATTTGCCCAGAGCAGAAAATAGAATTTTAATGTAGTAGATATCCCCGTGTTTTTGCATAAGTCATAATAAATCAGTAGTTTAAGGAAGAGAGAAGCTGTTTTTATAACCTTAAAATGTGCCTTGCTATGATTCATGAGACACCCGTTACACAGTATATGACTAAGAATTTAATCACGTTCGATCCAGATATGGATATCCGTGACGCAATGAAAATTCTTATTAAAAATGGAATTTCAGGCGCACCTGTGGTTAATGAAAAATATGAAATGGTAGGTATCTTATCAGAACGCGATTGCATCAGAACAGTAGTAGATGGAGTATATAATCAGAGACCTTCTGGAACCGGTAAAGTGTCAGAATATATGTCTACAGCTGTAAAATCAATAAGTGCGGACAGCACAGTAATGGATGCTGCCTATCAATTCGTCCACAGTCCATACAGAAGATTTCCGGTGATAGAAAACGGAAAACTAGTAGGACAGATAAGCCGCAGTGATGTTCTGCGAGCCGTAGAAAAATTAAAACCGCACATTAATATTGTTCCACCGACCTGGCAAGCTAGACAGCCTCAGCCATAATAATATGATTGCAATCAGAGCATAAGTCTTTCCCATAGTTAAAAAAATATTCTGTACGTGGTGCAACCCTTTCTGCATCCTGCACGTACTTATGTACAATTGTATTAAATTAAAACAAAAACATACACAGTCATGAATCGTATTTTTTCAACAATGGTTATTCTGTTATCATCCATCCTAGTCCTAAGCGGACAGACCAGGGATATAGACAATTTTAGTAAATTGAGGGTGAGTGGAAATATCAAGGTAAATCTAATTGCAGGTTCTAGTAATAAAGCAGATATTAAGATCGTCCGAGGAGATTACGATAAATTAAAAACCGACGTAGTTAATGGTGTTCTTACCATTAAATTTAAGCGTAAAGGCATATGGGGAGGCGGCAACAACGACAAAGCCAATATAGATTTGTATTACACAGAGATAGATGGTTTAGATGTCAATGCTGGTGCCTCAGTAAAAGGAAGCGATGTATTGAGTGCGGATGATATGGATATAGATGTATCCAGTGGTTCATCTTGTGATGTTGTAATTGATGCCAATACGGTTGACATTGATGTATCTTCTGGATCGAGCTTGAGTGTGCGTGGGGAAGGAGGAGACCTAGAGGCAGACGTATCAAGCGGATCGAGGCTTTCTGCTTCGAAGTTGGTGTGTGAGAAAGTGGATGTAGATGTATCTTCTGGTGGCAGTGCTGCTGTCCATGCAACCAATCATATTGTTGCAGAAGCAGATTCTGGAGGAAGCATTAAGTATAAGGGTAACCCTAAGAAAAAAGACATAGATTCTGGAAAGTATTCTGGTGGTAGTGTTAAGGCTATAAACTAGCTTAAGGAATAGAATCAGAGACAGAGGGACTAAGCTTGTGGAGTTTAGTCCCTTTTTTAATAGGCAGGGAATCATCAATTATCTCGCTGCTAATCAGATTGACCTATGATTGAATCGGTGTCGATTGCATCCATCATTATATAGATTAATAAGTCACTAAACCTTATGCTATAGCTATATAGTTTAAGCTATGAACCCTATTATTTTATGAAGAATTTTAAGTTCTTATGTATAGCCATATTGATTTTTTCTATTCAATCCTTGCGTGGCCAGAACCTGCCGAGCCTATTAACTGGAAAAAATATCAACGCTACTTTTTCCATACTTGCATATGATCCGCAAGTACAAGAATGGGGGATTGCTGTTGCAACCGATAATATATACGTCGGCAATTCAACCATATATATAGAGCCTGGGGTAGGAGGGTTTTCTGTCATTGCTGACACAGAACCTAGATATGGAATTGAGGGGCTTCGGAGTCTTAAAGAAGGAAAATCTATAGAACATGCAATTACTGCAGTAAAGAAGATGGACGAAGACTCTAATCACCGACAAGTGTCGGGAGTTGACGCCGAGGGCAATGTATATGCCTTTACTGGAAAATCCCTTAAATATTGGAAGGGTAAGGCTGCAGTTCAACTTGGGAAGAATTTCGTCGTCATGGGGAATCAGCTTGCAGATGGTGTACTGTCTGAAATGGCACATGCCTATGAAAATTCAGAAGGTACTCTAGCGGAACGACTATTAAAAAGCTTAATTGCTGGACAAGCAGCAGGTGGACAGATTTCAGGAAAGCAGTCTGCTGCTATTGTTGTTAAAGGGTCTCATAATGAATGGTACAATCAGATCGATCTGCGTGTAGATAATGCGAAAGCGCCTTTTTCGGAATTAGAGACATTAATGAATTACCACTATGGGAGAATCCGATTGAATCAAGCGCATTATGCTCACCGCAGTGGAAATTTAGAAAGAGCTAGAAAGAAGCTGGCGGAGGCAGAAAACATGCTTGATGGATGGACGGGGATGTATGCTAGAATAGCCAAGGTCAATATGGTTATGGGTAACGAAATTGCAGCAATCAAGTGGGTTAAAAAAGGACTTTCTGAAAATCCCAGTTGGTCTATAAACCTTCCTGCGTTTTACTTTCTACATGACCATCCAGAAATGAAACCTCTAATAGTGCCTGATGCCTATACGACAACAGACTGGGAATCTGCCCTGGGAATGTTGAGTAATCTCGGGAGAGAACAAGAATTGATCTCATTGTGTAATCGCCTTTTCTATAAAGGCCTAGAATCTTCGTATATGCACTTCTTGATCGGCAGGAGTTACTATTATGAAAAAGAAGAAGACAAGGCTATTGAGCATCTGGAAAAAGCATTGGCTATGGATGAAGATAATGTAGAGGCGGAGAATCTACTGGTAAAAATTAAGTCCAATTAATATTTACAGGGCAATTGATCAAGATGGCAGCTGCAGGAAAAGTCTACATGCCTTCTTTATGGAAGGAAGAGTAAAATTTTAAGTTCTGATGCAATCCTATGACAGGTTAGACTAGAAAGTAGATCACATAGAAAAAGGCGTGCTGAAGAATCAACACGCCTGCGTTATATTTTTGAGAGCTAAAGTTCTACTAGCTAGCTGCTAATCCGTTGACAAAAGAAGTCAAGCTACTCTTCAAGTTAGAAGCTTTATTCTTGTGCCAAGTATTTCTTTTAGCCAATCTATCAATCTTACTTACAACAAGTGGTAGAAACTGCTGCGCTTCCGCGTGATCAGTCATTTCTCTCAACTTAGCGATAGCAGATCTTGTTGCTTTCTTGTAGTATCGATTTCTTAGACGGATTTTAGCGTCTTGTCTTATTCTCTTTAACGATGATTTGTGGTGTGCCATAGTGGGACAATTACTGATTTTATAAATCGGAGTGCAAAAGTATGTAAAACCTTGTAATAAAACACCTCTTTTCGAAATTAATTTCGCTTTAATGCAAAAAAAAGCCGACTATGGTATGTTTCTTCATAAATCAACTTCTTTGGGGTTGATAGAAGAATCAAATCATAATCGACTACAAACGTAAAAAAAACTCACATTGAACCCTTTGCGAGAAAAACTGGATACCAGTTAGCTTCTACGCAAAAAGCCATATTGTAAGACTAAATGTATTGCTAAAGAACTATACAGATAGGCGTCATTTAGTAAACGGGTATAATTAATGTGTTACTGGTAGGAATAATCCATAATCAAGGGAAGATCTGCGATTTTTAAGTCCGCGCTAAAACAGTATTGTGGACATTTTTAAACTATATACTGGTTAAGGAAAGGTATTAAATTTTCTATTCGTTTTATTCGCTAAATATAATTGTGAATTCGATAACTGAATCAGATCAAAAATTGTATTTTAGCGACCCGTTCGATACCTTGTATGGAGCGTTTTATAAAATGACTATTTCAAATAAGAAATCAATTTTAAATCCCGATTATAACATGGATGAATTAAAGAAATTGTTTTACGAGAAGTCCAGCGCTCTAAAGACTGAAATAAAAGCACTTTTAAAAGAGCATGGTGATAAGCCAGTAGGAGAAGTTACGCTGAGACAAGTATTCGGTGGAGCACGTGGAGTAAAAATGATGGTCTGGGACCCGTCGCAATTGGATGCTGTAGAAGGAATTCGATTCAGAGGTAAGTCTATTCCAGAATTAAGAGAATTACTTCCTCGTGTAGAAGGAGGTAAGGAGCCTCTACCAGAAGGATTGTTCTGGTTGATGCTGACGGGGGAAGTACCGACACAAGAGCAAGTTAATTGGTTAAGTGATGAGTGGGAGAAAAGGGCCCATGTTCCTGAGCACACTTTTAAAGCACTAGAAGCATTGCCTGCAGATACCCATCCGATGACTCAATTTAGTATGGCTATCGTATCCATGCAGAGTGAGAGTGTATTCGCTAAGAGATACGCAGAAGGCATAAGCAAGCATGATTACTGGGATCCTACGTATGAAGATGCCATGAACCTTATTGCAAGACTACCAGTAGTAGCTGCATATATATATAGACGATTATTTAAGGGAGGAGATCATATCCCTGCAGATCACAATTTGGATTGGGCAGGAAATTTTGCCCATATGCTGGGAGTTGATAGTCCTGACTTTAAGAGTTTAATGAGGTTATACCTTACTATACATGCAGATCATGAAGGAGGAAATGCTTCAGCACATACAGTCCACCTAACAGGATCTACGCTTAGTGATTCTTATTTTGCATTTGCTAGTGGGATGAATTCTCTAGCTGGACCGCTTCATGGGTTGGCTAATCAAGAAGTTATTAAGTGGATTTTTGAGATGGTGGATCATCTAGGAACGGATACACCTACCGATGACCAGGTTAAGCAATACATTCATGACACTTTAAGTGCAGGGAAGGTAATTCCAGGATATGGTCATGCTGTATTGAGACAACCAGATCCGAGATTTACAGCGCAGAGAATATTTGCGGAAACGAATATAAAGAACGACCCGATAGTAAATATTGTGTGGCAGTTGTTCGATGTAGTACCAGATATCTTAAAAGGATTGGGTAAGGTTAAGAATCCATGGCCTAATGTAGATGCGCACTCAGGAGCCATTCTCGTTCATTATGGATTAAAAGAATACAGTTTCTATACAGTCCTTTTCGGAGTATCTAGGGCCCTCGGTGTATTGTCTGCATTGTGCTGGTCTAGAGCGATGGGATTCCCATTAGAAAGACCTAAGTCTGTAACTACAGATTGGGTAAAGCAATTTATAGCAGAAAATAGTTGATAAAGAGAAATTAATAGAAATGATTCCAGATAATTTAAAATACAGCGAGGAGCATGAGTGGGTACTGGTAGAAGATGGTGTTGCTACCATTGGGATTACAGAATTTGCCCAGAGCGAACTAGGAGAACTGGTATATGTAGAAGTAGATACAGTAGGAGAATCACTTGCCAAAGGCGAGGTTTTCGGTACTGTCGAAGCTGTGAAAATAACATCAGATTTGTTTATGCCTGTAGGGGGTGAGATTCTTGAATTCAATCAAGAGTTGCATGAGGACGAAGGAGACAATCCTGGTCTGATTAATGAAGACCCTTACGGAAAAGGATGGATTGTTAAGGTTAAAATAAGTGATCCTTCAGAATTAGAAGGACTATTGACTTCAGGTGGTTATGAAGAAATAATAAAATAACCTGGTAGGCTACACACCATTTTATATTAAACCATCATCTATTCAAGAGAACACATGAAGAAAAGACTTAAAAAAAACAGTCTTTTTCTTGCTTTTGGTTCGCTGGCGATAACGATCGCTCTGTCCATTATGCCGTCCGGTAATATATCTGGAGCTGATATAAGTATACCACACTTAGATAAAGTTGCACATTTTTTTATGTACCTATTTTTATCTTTCTGCTGGGTTCAATACTTAAAAATCAGATTTCAAAGGCCTTACATAGGTTTTATTTTTTCCATATGTGTAGGCATCTTGATGGAATTTATTCAAGGGCATTATTTACCGGGTAGGTTTTATGAGATTAATGATATTATTGCTAATATTATTGGTTCAATTGCGGGTTTAGTTTTATATCAAAGGATATGGCAAAAACCTGATGCTTAAAGAATATTATATTACTTAATAAAACCAGAGAAATGTTAAAAGACATATCCTTTAGTGGAAATATGGTCACCATTATCTGCGCTATTCTAGTTCTACTAGTAATAGGACTCATTCTTTTTTACAAGTTTGGAATCTTGAAAAAAAGTATGACTTCTGATTTAGGAGAGAAATATGAAGGTACTGAGTGGAAAGAAGCACGGAATTCTAGGAAGAAGTATCCTGAGGTAGATGTGTTTAAGAATTCTGGTCCTATATTTAGATTTGGCCTGGCTTCATCGCTGGCACTTGCCTTAACTTTATTTTCATGGACTAAATTTGATAAAC
>CAZFJO010000029.1:0-21384 GCA_964518915.1 uncultured Saprospiraceae bacterium | reverse complement strand
GGTATATCTTCTCTGGCAGCGGGACATAAAACCTTGGTTCCAGAAACCATCGAAGCATTGAAAAAAATCGGAAGAGAAGACATTATGGTAATCGTAGGTGGTGTAATTCCTCCTGGAGATTATGATTTTCTATTTAAGAAAAATGTTGCAGCAGTATTCGGTCCGGGTACAGTAATCTCGGAAGCGGCTATAGAATTATTAAAGCTGTTGATGGAAAAATAAAACCTAACACTAAAATTACTTACATCCACTTTCTTCTATCTACCTCTATGAGATGGGTGAAATAATTCATTATTTCTTGTGCAGACTTAATTGTGATATAAGGAATGATCTGACTTCCTGAAGCCGTATACAATTTTAAAGAAGCTAGATGGTGTCTCCTCTGGTAAAGATTCTGCTTTAAATCCATGGCTTGAATTTTATATATCGGAATAAGGGTAGCCTTGTCGGCATAGATTCCCGACTTAAGATTAATCATATCTTGGTTGTAGGCATACTTGGTTTTTCTCCACTTGAAATATCCTGTTACAATAAAGTAAATGCAGCCTATAATAGGGTAGTATCTAAGAGACTCAGCTTCAAGAAAAAAAGAAGCGGTGAGTGCAATTGCAGCTATAAGGGTTAAGTAGATGGCTAGTCTATAAAAATATTTTTTACTGATGGACTGATATGCCTCTGGGGCAAATGTGAAGTTGTCGTACAACGATGCTGCCACTTGCTCGACTTGCTCAATTTTACATCCAGGAATTCTGATAGATTTCTTGCTGTTAACAGCAATGCTTGAAGCTTGTTTCAATTGTAAGTCGTGGAAACCTAGTATTTTTTTCAGAAGATTATCAGACCAAGACATCATCTGAATCTTATTGTCAAGCGCAGCAACTTGCTTTCGATTTAACAATCCATACACAAGGTCGAAACCATCTTTTCTGCGTTTCAACTTAAGGTTAAAATAAACCAAGACCGTTTTAAAAAGGGAGACAAAAAATGCTAAAATAAAAAAGACAACAACAAAAAAAAGGATGGTAGATATTGTTCCTGAAAGGTTAAGCTTCTCTCCATAATCTAGAATATTAACACCGACGTCATCTAGCGCTTCTTGTATCCAGAATAAGAACACAATAATCAGGGATCCAGAACGGATGTGATTTTCTGTAATGCCTATTTTAATCAAGTTCACTACATCTATGGAAAAAACTTCTTCCTCTTTTTCATCAACATCATCGATTGCATCAAGAGCTGTAGGAAGCGCCTTAGATGATTTATGACTTAGAATTAAGTTACGGAGCGCTTCTGCTTTATCTTTTTTCAGTGCTTCGAACTCAAACTCATTCTGCACACTCCCAGCCGTATCTACCACTACCTTCACAACGTTAAACATCTGATGGATTAAGTTCTGCTCTAAGTTGACCGTCTGTATCCTATCGAATGGAATGCTAAGATTCTTCTTAGTAAGTATGCCTTTCTGGACACGCAATTCATCGTCCTTAATGTGAAAGAAAAAACGAAAGTAATCTATGATTGCAATGGTCATGGCAAGCAGAGCAATTCCGATCATCAACCACATGAAGTAGCTTGCCTTATTACTTCTTCCACCGATGAATACAATGAAAAAAAGCGGAATTAATTGACGTATGATTATCTTATAATACTTATAGATAATCATCACTATGGCTGAATAGGACTGCCTTAGCGGAACACTGAAATCGTACTCATTCTTCTTCATCATGAACCGTTCTACCGATGATGTATTGCTTGATATGTTGTGCTTTCTCAGGGAGAAGTCCAGGGATTTCTAGATCGCTGGTATGGCCACCTGCGGTAAAAATCTTAAGGGTAGTGAGTTTCATCATTCTATCGATCGGTCCATTCTTGACTTCACAATGTTGAATCCTGTTAAAAGGTACCATCGTTGTCTTACGGAAGAATATGCCTTTTTTAAAAAGGATGTCTCTTTCTCTAAGCATATACCCCATATAATGAAATCCATATACCGCTATTGTAGATAATACAAGCAACAGTATCACAAGTACAATTCCTGTGATGTTTCTTACCCTCATATCTGACCACGGGATCATAATAAAACATACGATGTAAGCTCCTAGTAATATAGAAGACCAGAATAGAGAGGATAATAATTTAGCCTTTTTGAAATTAGGATGAAGGGGTTTAAATTCTATTTCCTCATACCTTGCAACAAGGTCTATGTTAACTTCATTATTTTCATACTTGTGCTGCGGTAACATCTTCTATCAATCTTAGTAATATAATATCAGCTTCCTTGAGATTCTTAACTTGATCCTTTATCAATATTAAGAAGTTTTTCGATTGTTTCAAGCTTATTCCGACATTATGACCTTTTTCTGAGACATAGGCGATGATGCTTTTAAAGATATCTGACTCGTAGTATAGGGATTGTGGATTACTTACGAAGTAACATCTCAGTTTACGAGACTTCAATGATACCCGCTCGAAACCCAGTTCTTTAGCCTTCCACCTTATCCTGAGTCCATTGAATAATTCCCCTACGGAAGGAGGAATCTTACCGAATCGATCTTTTAATTTTATTCTGAATTCAGTCAGCTCTTCTTCATTATTGATGGCATTCATTTCTGTGTATAGATTGAGCCTTTCCTGTATGACATTGATGTAATCATCTGGGATCAACATCTCTATATCGGTTTCTATCTCTACGTCTCTGACATACGCTTTCTGCTTTTCTATGTCTTCCTTAAATACGTCCTTAAATTCTGTTTCTTTTAAGTCTAGAATGGCTTCTTCTAGAATTTTCTGATAGGTATCAAAACCGATGTCAGCAATAAAACCACTCTGCTCTCCACCGAGTAAGTTTCCGGCGCCCCTGATATCTAGATCTTTCATTGCAATCTGAAATCCACTTCCTAGATCTGAAAACTCTTCTAGCGTCTGTAATCGTTTTCTGGCTTCAGGAGTAAGAACCGATAAGGGTGGTGCGAACAGGTAACAGAACGCCTTGCGATTAGATCTTCCGACCCTTCCTCTCAGCTGATGTAGATCACTCAATCCGAAGTGATGAGCATTGTTGATGATGATGGTATTGGCATTAGGGATATCAAGCCCGGTCTCAATTATATTAGTACAGATCAGAACGTCGAATTTCCCATCTATAAAATCAATCAAGGTCCGTTCTAGATCTTTAGATTCTAGTTGGCCGTGCGCCATCTCTATGTCTAAGTCAGGGCATAATTTTTTAAGCATGACCCGCATGTCTGGTAGAGACTTCACTCGATTATGGACAAAAAACACTTGACCTCCTCTATTGATTTCATAATAGATTGCATCTTTAATCAATTCGTCATTGATGATTCTCCGTTCTGTATGGATGGGTTGCCGATTAGGAGGTGGCGTTCTGATGATAGAGAGGTCTCTAGCAGCCATCAAGGAAAACTGAAGGGTTCTAGGAATAGGAGTTGCAGTAAGGGTAAGTGTATCTACATTAACCTTCAAGTTTCTTAATTTTTCCTTGGCTGCTACACCGAATTTCTGTTCTTCATCTATAACCAGAAGTCCGAGATCTTTAAACCGTATATCCTTATTGAGGATGGCGTGTGTGCCGATTACAATATCTATTTCTCCTTCACCTAGTTTGTGAAAAATCTCTTTCTTCTCTTTCGTGCTGCGGAATCGATTGACATAATCTATTCTCAATTCGAATTCTTGTAACCTTTCGGTAAATGTCTTGTAGTGCTGTAGCGCAAGAATGGTTGTAGGAACAAGGATAGCTACTTGCTTTCCTCCGACAACTGCTTTAAAAGCTGCACGTATGGCGATCTCCGTTTTTCCGAATCCTACATCACCGCAGATCAATCGATCCATCGGATGAGGTTTCTGCATATCTTCTTTTACAGATATGGTGGCGGATTCTTGGTCTGGGGTGTCTTCATAGATAAAGGAAGCTTCTAGTTCATTCTGTAAGTATCCATCTGGTTGAAAAGCATAACCTTCTGAAGCCCTCCTCTTAGCGTACAATGCGATCAATTCTTTAGCTATGTCCTTGATCTTTTTCTTAGTCCTAGACTTCGTTCTTTTCCAGACATCACTTCCTAGTTTATGCAGCTTAGGAACATTACCATCTTTTCCAGAGTACTTAGATATTTTATGGAGCGAGTTGATGCTTACATATAAGACATCGTTGCCCTGATATATCAGTCGTATTGATTCCTGGACGTGGCCATTGATGTCTATTTTTTCAAGACCCGAGTATCTGCCTAGACCGTGATCTATATGGGTTACGAAATCTCCAGGTTTCAATTCTCGCAGCATCTGAAGACTCAGTGCTTGCTCCTTAGTAAAACCTTTGCGTAAGCGATATCTATGGAATCTATTAAATATCTGGTGATCTGTATATAAAGCAACCTTAAGATCTAAGTCTATAAAGCCGGCATGGATGCTTTTAATGATAGGGTGGAAGGATACATCAGCCCCTAGATCTTCGAAGATGGAATAGAATCGTTCGATCTGACGCTTATTATCGGTAAATAAAAAATTCTCGATTTCTTTCTCCTTGTTCCGATTGAAATCTTCTATCAGTAAAGAAAAATTCTTGTTGAATGGGGGTTGACTCCTGGCGTTGAAAGCAATGTGATTTTCTTTAGGAATCTTAAGCTTGCCATCATCTATAATAAGAACATCGAGATGACCGATATCCTCTATCACATCCCGTGGATATATAAAAGCTCTATCGTCGAGGATTTTAGTTATCTCTTCATTATCCTTGAGGGTGACTGAGGCATGAAAGTCCTTAGCCTTATCGAAACAAGCTTGTAACCGGTCCAGAAGAAAATCGAAATCTTCTATCCATACCGTAACATGACTTCTGAAAACGCTGAACAAGGATACTTTCTCTTCTTGCTTAAACTTACTCTTGATGTTAGGGATAATAGAAACCTTGCGGATCTGATTTATGGACAGTTGATTAGAAGGATCAAATGTCCGAATCGTTTCTACCTCTAAATCAAAAAGTTCAATCCTGTAAGGCCATTCATTGCCAAAAGAGAAAATATCTATAATGCCTCCACGGATCGAAAACTGACCAGGTTCATAGACGAAATCTACGCGCTCGAAACCATACTCAACCAGTAACTCAATAGCTGTATCTACGTCAATGTTCTCGCCTACCTGGAGCGTAATTTTTTCTTTTTCTAAAAGCAGAGGATCGACAACTTTCTCGAACAGTGCCTCCGGATAGGTTACGACGAGTTCTCCTTTTCCTTCTTTATTGTGGATCTTATTAACCGCTTCTGTTCTCTGAAGAATATTGTTGGAATTAATTTCTTCGTAAAAACTGGGTCTTTTAAATGAGTCTGGGAAAAAATGTATGTTTTTATGCTCTACTATATTCTGAATAGAATTAAGAAAGTAGGCCGCTTCTTCCTTATCCCGAGCTATGTATAAATGGGATTTTTCTGTAGATCTGGCCACAGCCGTGAGTATAAAGCACAACTGAGAGCCGATTACGCCCGTAAGTTTAGATCTTACAGGAGATTCTGCTGAGATTAATTCAGATACCTTAAGAACTTGAGGGGACTTTAGATAAAGATCCACCAAGCGCTGCATATTACCCACAGATACTAAGTTTTAATGATGAAGCACACTCCAGTATCTTCTTACATCTGAAGGTTGCATAACAGTAGCCTTCCTAAATCCAGTTTTTAGCTTTCACGAATGCCGTGAATAAAAATGGTAAAGTTACCCAGAACCATTCTGGTAGAAACATAAGGAAGGCGAAACAAGCTACCAATGAAATGAAAAATAGTAGCCAGTATGTTCTTGAATTTTCCGTTGTAGAAGCCATATCTTCTTTGTCTTAATTTAGTGGGGCGAAAATAAGAAACAATCTACATAAAGCAGGATTCCTGATCATAATAGTTATGCTATATTCGCTGTAGATGACTTTCTGAGTCATTCTAGAACCAGATATATGGAAAATAGACAAGAGTTCTGTGGGAAAATTATACTCTTCGGAGAATATACCGTCATTTTAGATGGCGTCACTCTTGCTATGCCGAGTCGGAATTATTCCGGTATCTGGACCCAAGATGTGGAAGAATCGATAGATTTATTACCGTATATAGGCTATTTAAAAGAGAACCTTAAGGGTTCGCTTGATGTGGACAGATTATACAATGATTACGGGCTAGGATTTTCTTTTAAATCTTCTATTCCGATGGGATATGGACTCGGAAGCAGTGGCGCACTGGTTGCCGCTATATATACCCGCTATTGTCTCAATGCGGATGGTGATAAAGATGAAATAAGATCTATTCTGGGCAAAATGGAATCGTTTTTTCATGGCCAGTCATCAGGTACAGACCCTCTGATATCGTATATGGATTCTCCCTTACTCATGGATAAAAAAGGCATTAGAAAGGTAGAAATTTCCGATGAAACCTTGGTTCCATTTCGCTTACTAGATTCTCAGAGAGAAAGGCAATCCGAGCCTTTGGTCGCCAGTTTTTTAGAACGTATGAAAGGGGAAGCATATAAGGCGGATGTTGAAACTTATCAGGAGATAGTAAAGACAGCTATAAAAGCAGTGCTTAATAATGATGTATCACAACTGGAATCTAGTATACAAGCAATATCACGAGCTCAACTGGTATTGTTTCAAGATATGATACCTGCTAAAATTAGAGCATTATGGGTGAGTGGACTTGAGGCGGGTACTTATTCTATGAAGCTATGTGGTGCAGGAGGAGGAGGCATGTTCCTCTTATACCTCCATGAAAGTGATAAGGTGCTTGAGAGCATCTCTTATTCTATTTCATACTTATAATAGTCAAGAAGATCTGGATGATCCCCTGAAAGGTCTTGAACTTCGTTGTCTTTTATTTTACTTTCATCGATATACGCTTCTAGATGGATATCGAGCATACCTTTTCTTATCAACTCATTTTTAATGGCCCTTGCTGAAAAATAGTCTTGAAATATTCCTACAGTATAGACATACTCGTTAGAATCTCCATCTTTCTGAACCATTATGTCGTTAAATTTAAAAACCTCCTTGTTATCATACAATTGTTTTACTCGGGCCACTTCTATCCGATAACTCAAGCCTGAAGTTTTTTCTTGAAATTCTGGAAAAGCGCTATCCTTGAGGTAGTCGGCTATGACAGGATAGGAGTAACCTACCGTTAGCCCTTTTTCTGGAATGTTGCTTAATAGTGCATCTACCCTTTGGTTGTTTTTCTTAGAAACGGTGGACCCCAGTTGTTTAGCAATCGGGTATGAAGATCCTACGCCCCTTAGTTGGATTCTGGATGGGTCTATACCGTTATCGTAAAAGTACTTAGCAATAACTTCTGCTCTTTTTATAGAGAAATAAAGTTCATACGATCTGGATCCTTCATTCAGCGAGCTTCCAGTAAGGGTAAGGACAAGTTCTGGGTAGATGATCATCATATCCAGAATGTTCTTAAGGTTGTTAAGATTGGTCGGCGTAAGAAGGTTGTCTGTACTGTTGTAAAATAATGGAGAAACGACTATTTCTCTTTCAGTAATAGGTGCTTCTTCTACCTCATCTATCGACGGTTCTACGAAGGTTTCTACCGTTTCTTCTGTACTTGTTGTGTCCGTGCTTACTTCTGGAATCGTATAACCGGCGAGATCCACAGGGTTGTCTAAGAACGGAATGGAAGCAGAATAACCAGAATGTTCTTCTACCTGGTTTTTAAGGTATGCAACGAATATGTCATAACCTCCTATGGATTCTTTTCGGTTGGAATAAAAGATACCTGACCTTCCATCTCGATTAAGCTTAAATCCAAGGTCATCAGCTGGGCTAGATATAGGGAGGCCGATGTTTTTAGCATTTTCCCATCTAGCGCGTTCTATCCCATAGAAAGCATAAAAGATATCATATCCACCGACCGATTCTTTCCTATTGCTTGAAAAGTAGATGATATTTCCGCTATTGACTAAGAAAGGTGTTCTTTCGTCGTAGGCAGAATTTACAGAAGGGCCGAGATTTTCTGGTTCAATCCAGACTCCGTTTCTTTTCTGAGTTATATATATATCTAGACCTCCATAACCGCCCTTGCGCCTACTTGAAAACAAGAAGGTGGAATCATTGACGAAAAATACATCTTGGTCTCCCAGACCGCCATTGGCTGGAGAAGATAATCCTTGCGGATAGGAATTGACATCTACGGTGAAGGTATCGGATAAGATAGATGAGGGTTGTTCTCCTCCTTCCTTAAGAAAGAATAATACCCTTCCATTATCAGTAAAACTCTGGATTATGTCGTTTCTTGATGAGTTTAGAAGTGGAGGAACCCCTGTAGATGGTGTCCAAGATCCGTTGATGTTTTCTACAGTGTAGATGTCATGGTAGTGATTACCATATACATTATCCTTTAACCCCTTTTTATTTCTCATGCCACCAGTGCTGCCTGGTCGATTAGAGGAGAAGTAATATTTGTCTGCGTAGTTAGGGCTCGGAATGGGAGCTATTTCATCTTGAACTGTATTAACGCTGGATCCTAAGTTCTCAACGAAACCATGTTGTTCTCTATACGGAGCCTTTAAGGCATAGGCGCATTTTTTTATTTCATCTATGATTTCTCTTCTCTCGGGATCATTCTTAGGCAATTCGTTGACATATAACTTAAAAGCTCTAGAAGCCTGAATGAATTCCCCTTTTTTCTGATGTGATCGACCTAGGTAGTAAAGCACTGTTTTATCCTCCTTGCCTTTTTCGTATGATGTGGTCAGATCGGATATGGCTTCATCTAGTCGATTTAGAAAATATAAAGTAACCCCTCTGAAATAGAAATAATCTTTGTCTTTCTTTTTTCTTATTTCAATGGAAGCTAAGGCATCTGTGAAGCGGTCGTTTTTAATCAGGTTTATAATGTGCTTATCACTTTTAGATTGGGCAGATACGACTTGTACTGCCCATGAGGAAGTCATAAAAACCAGAAATAGTAATATTCTCATCATTTATATCCTTTATATCGATCGATCTGCGTCAAATGCTTCTAAATTATCAGCTACTTTTCTCAAGAAAGAACCGCCTAAAAACCCATCAACTACACGGTGATCATAAGATAAAGATAAGAACATCATCGATCTTATCCCTATAACATCACCTTCACTCGTTTCGATAACTACTGGCTTCTTCTTTATGGCACCTGCAGCCATGATTGCTACTTGAGGTTGATTTATAATAGGTGTGCCCATCAGATTACCGAAAGTTCCTACATTAGTTAACGTAAAAGTACCCCCCTGAATTTCATCTGGCTTAAGGGCATTTTTTCTTGCTCTACCAGCAAGGTCATTAACTTGTTTCGTAAGACCTACTAAACTTAAGTGATCGGCATTTTTTATTACAGGAACAATGAGGTTGCCACTAGGTAGTGCTGCAGCCATTCCTACGTTGATGTTTTTCTTAACGATGATATTACTACCGTCCACCCTTACATTAATCATGGGGAATTCCTGGATGGCCTTGGTTACAGCCTCGATAAAAATAGGCGTGTAGGTGATTTTTTCACCATATTTCTGTTGGAAACCTGCTTTTATTTTGTTTCTCCAAGTGACGATTTTAGTAACATCTGCTTCTACGAATGAAGTAACATGCGGAGAATTCTTCTTGCTCATGACCATGTGGTCTGCAATCAGTTTTCTCATTCTGTCCATTTCTATTATTTCATCACCAGATTCTGATTTCATCACTTTCGGTGCAGCGTCTACAGACGGCATAGAGGGTTTACCTATAGGGGCAGCCTGAGTCTGAGCGGCAGAACTTCTCTGTGCTATATAAGTGAGAATATCTTTTTTATTGACCCTTCCTTGAGCCCCAGAACCAGTGACGGTATTCAGCTCTGCGAGGGAGATGCCTTCTTTCTTGGCAATATTTTTTACAAGAGGTGAGTAGAAACGGGTGCTTTCCGATGCAGCCATGGTTGCTGTCTGTGTTTCTGGTGCTTTCACCTTTTCAGGTAAAGGAACTTCCACAGCTTCTTCTTTAGTAGCTATAGATGCAGCAGGTGCCGCTTCTTGTATCGCTGGGCTCGGAAGTGGCGCTGTATCTTCTCCTTCTGTTATTATGGTGGCAATAGGTGTACCTACAGCAACAACGTCATCTTTCTTAAAAAGAATTTCTCCGATAACGCCTTCTACAGGAGAGGGAATTTCGCTATCCACCTTATCCGTAGCAATTTCTAGAATGGTTTCATCCAGTTCTACCTTATCTCCGACATTTTTATTCCATGAAATAATGGTTGCTTCCATTATACTTTCACCCATCTTGGGCATAATCAAATCAATTTTTGCCATATCGCTTTACGTTCATTCGTTTTAGGTTAGGGTAAAAAACACTTACTACTTGCTGAGCAATGGATAGGTGTTATTTTATAGGGTAGCACGAAATTACGGGTTTTCTTTCCCTATTAAAAATTTTCTCAATAGATTAAGCGCATAGGTTCCAGAATAGGTAATATTTCTTACTCTATCTTTCCCAGATTTTAACAGATACGTGTGCTGCTCATTTTTATCGCCATATGCAATCCAGACGGTACCGACTGGTTTTTCATCCGTGCCGCCTCCTGGTCCGGCAATCCCTGTTATGGCGATTGCTGCATCTACATCTAATCTTGCGGTTACTCCGTTGAGCATCTCAAGCGCTGTTTCTCCAGAAACTGCTCCGTAACTGTTAAGCGTAGATTCTTTTACACCGAGTAATTTTTGTTTTAATTCGTAACTATAAGCGACTATGCCGCCCTCGAAGTAGCTAGAACTCCCAGGTACTTGCACTATTCTATAGGAGATGTTACCGCCAGTACAGCTCTCAGCTAAGCCTAGTTTCCAGTTGTTTTTCTGACACAACTGACCGATTACAGATTCTAAAGTATCGTTGTCGTATCCGAAAACTAAATCTCCTAGACGGGTACTTATTTCATCGACATAGTGATCTACCATTTTAGCTTTATCTGGCGCATCACCGGCAGCTGTGATCCGCAGACGGACTTGGCCTAAGCTAGGCAGAAAGGCAATTGATATGTAATCTGGAAAACCATCAATAATATCTTCTATCTGCGCAGATATTCTAGATTCGCCTTCTCCGACGGTTTTAATCGTCCTGAATATAAGGTTGTTGTCAGGCAGGAGCTCTTTGATCAGATCAGAGACACCATGCTCCATGATGTACTTCATCTCGTATGGAACCCCTGGCATACTGACTATGGTGCAGTTGCCAGCTTTAAACATCATTCCTGGTGCAGTACCCATCTTGTTAGCTAGGAGAGTAATATTTTCAGGCATATAACATTGAGACCTGTGTTCTGGAGTTGTTGATCTTCCCCATCGCTCAAATATCTTGCAGATTCTATCCCAAGTGGGTTGGTGGAATTCCATGCCTACACCCAGATATTCTGCAATTGTTTTTTTAGTAATATCATCGCGTGTAGGCCCTAGACCTCCGGTCATCAGGATGAGATCTGTCTCATCCTTTAGTTGGTCAATGGAATAAATAATTTCTTCTGCTTTATCGCTTACTGTAATTTTTCTCGATACATGGATTCCTTTATCTCCTAGAAACTGCCCTATCCACGCGGAGTTAGAATCTATGACCTGACCGATTAACAATTCATCTCCTATGGTAATTATTCCTGCCTTCATCCTTGATTTATAATCATTTTTATTTCGTGTAAAGCGTACCCGTGTACACCATTGTATTTTTCAATCATCAATTTTCCACTGCTATCTATCCCTCTTATAATTCCAGAAAAATATAGGCCTTCTGATTGAAATTGAGATTCTTCATCGCACTTATATAGTTTATCGATATAGGCATATGATATCTTGTTGTAGTTGCCTTGTTTTAATTCCGAATACCAGAAGTCTAGGTAACTAGATACCCGAGTGATAACTTCTTGAATGGAAAATTGTTTTCCGGATTCTATCTTAAGTGAAGTCGGATTAGGCAACGATTGAGAGAATCCTTCTTGATTTACATTAAGTCCGATGCCTATTACGGTATGTTGTATGGTTTTACCACCCAGCATGTTTTGAATAAGGATGCCGCATGTTTTCCGGTTTCCTATGTATACATCATTGGGCCATTTTACTTTAGCATCAACTTTCATATAATCGTTGATAACATCTATGATGGCAAGCGAAGCAATTTTATTGAGAAAAAATTGTTTTTGTAAAGCAAGAAAGATCGGCTTAAGAATAACCGACATATAGACATTTTCTGCTGAATTACCTTCCCAGGATTTGCTCATCTGACCTCTACCAGAACTCTGGTAACCTGCCTGTATGACTGTGCCTTCTTTTACTTCTTCCGTACTTATTAGTCTCAGGGCGTAAGAATTGGTAGAGTCTATGGTGTCGAAATGATGTATTTTCTTTCCTATCATCAGATAATTGGAATGTTTTCAATAGAATGTTTGTTATCTAAACTTAAGAAGTTAATTAATAACGCATGTTAATAATATGTTTTTAAATCACTTCTAAGTAAGAACCAATAAGTTGTTAACTTTGATTGTAGTAAACTTTTTATTTGCCGGAAGGCGACTAAATCTTTTTAATTAAAAGAAAAAGACGATTTGAAAAAAAACAATGCCGCTGTTTCTGTTTCAGCTACGCCTACCCATGAGATGAATGATCTGATTATAGATGCTATTCAGGACATAAAAGGAAAGAATATCATCAAGCTTGATCTTACATCATTAGATGATGCTCCTGCTGATTATTTTATTGTCTGTGAGGGAGAGTCTAATACGCAGATTCAATCTATTTCTAACAATGTTATAAAACGGGTGAGAAATGAATTGGGTATAAGAGCTTCACATTCAGAAGGAGATAAAGGATCTAAGTGGGTTTTGGTCGATTTTTTTGATACAATCGTACATGTATTTTACCCTGAAACAAGGGCTTTCTACGATATTGAAGATCTATGGAGTGATGCTCAATCTACGGAATATCAGAATTTATAGACCAAGTAGAGAACGTTCCTAGATGAACAACGTTGTATTAATTCATGTATTAGAAGTACTTTTGGGAAAATAACAAAAGTGAAGAAAGAAGAATTGTAGAATCTTCTGCCTAAAATAAGCAATAACTTAATGGAAAATAAAGATAATAAGCCGAAGAAAATCAATTTCAATTCTTACTGGATTTATGGCATCATTATCCTTGCAATTGCGGCGATAAACTTTTCTGTGTCTCTGACTAATAAAAATGAAGAGATTACCATGAAGCGTCTGGAAGATATGGCCAGAGCAGGAGAGATAGATAGCCTGGTAATTGTCAATGATACTAGAGAAGGATACGTCTATATTAAGAAAGAGATTCTGGAAGATAAATATCCTGAAAAAAAACCCAATCGATTTAATGTTAATCAACCCCAGTTTTCATTTACCATAGGAAGTCTTGAGTCTTTCCAGGATCAGATGATAAAACTACAATCAGAAGGGGTAGACATCGATCCGTATTATGACAATAGGACCAACTGGCTAGCACCGCTGATGGGCTGGCTTATTCCTTTCTTCATAATTATTGCACTGTGGTTGTTCGTCATGAGACGGATGAGCGGCGGTGGCGGTGGACCGGGTGGCCAGATTTTTAGCATTGGAAAAAGTAAAGCCACATTATTCGATAAGAACACTAAGGTCAACGTAACATTCGCGGATGTAGCTGGACTTGATGAGGCTAAGGAAGAAGTAATGGAAGTAGTTGATTTCCTTAAAAATCCTAAAAAATATACATCTCTCGGAGGTAAAATTCCTAAAGGCGTATTGCTAGTAGGCCCTCCAGGAACTGGAAAGACCCTTCTGGCTAAGGCTGTTGCTGGAGAAGCAGGTGTTCCATTCTTTTCGATTTCTGGTTCAGATTTCGTAGAGATGTTCGTCGGAGTAGGTGCATCTAGAGTAAGAGACTTGTTTAAGCAAGCGAGAGAGAAAGCACCATGTATAATTTTTATAGATGAAATAGATGCCATCGGTAGGGCTAGAGGAAGAGGCCAGATGCAAGGAGGCAATGATGAACGTGAGAACACGCTTAATCAGTTGCTGGTAGAGATGGATGGATTCAGTACAGATAAAGGGGTTATCCTGATGGCAGCGACCAACAGACATGATATCCTCGATAGGGCGCTTATGAGACCGGGTCGATTCGATCGACAGATAGGAATAGATCCTCCGGATTTAAAAGGTAGAGAAGCTATATTTAAAGTACATCTCAAGAATATCAAGACCAACCCTAATATTAGTTCGGTAATTCTAGCCGAGATGACGCCAGGATTCGCAGGTGCTGATATCGCCAATATCTGTAATGAAGCTGCACTTGTTGCGGCAAGAAGAAATAAATCGGAAATTGATCTAGACGACTTTAATTATGCACTCGATAGAGTCATCGGTGGACTGGAAAAGAAGAATAAATTAATTTCTCCTCAAGAAAAAGAAATCATTGCCTATCATGAAGCAGGTCACGCTATATGCGGATGGTTTCTGGAACATGCGAGCCCGCTGGTTAAGGTTACAATAGTACCTAGAGGTATAGGGACACTAGGGTATGCACAATATCTACCTAAGGAAGAATATATAACCAGAACGGAAGCGCTACTTGATAGAATGTGTATGACCATGGGTGGAAGAGCTGCTGAGAAGATCGTATTTAATAAAATATCTACTGGTGCTCAGAGCGATTTAGATCAAGTGACTAAGATGGCTTATAGTATGGTAGCTATCTATGGGATGAATGAAAAGGTAGGAAATGTCTCTTTCTACGGAATGAGCCAAGATAATTTTAATAAACCTTACTCTGATGATACAGCGTCCATGATAGATGAAGAAGTCAGAGAACTTGCCGATAGTCAGTACATCCGTGCTCAGGAATTGTTAAAAGAAAAAAGAGCAGAACTCAATATTTTAGCACAGACATTGCTAGAAAAGGAAGTACTGTTGAAGTCTGATGTAGAGAGACTAGTGGGGCCTAGACCGCATGAAACACCTACTTTAGAATTTCCAGCAGAACAACAATCGGACAATGGGGAAGTAGTTTCTGATGAGTAGTTGCTTTAATATTTTAAGTATCTAGTTCAGATTTACTACCCATTAATTTATTTTTCTTAGTCTTGTATCTTCAACGGATAGACTGCCATATGCCCCTAGGGAAGAATACATTGAAAAAACTTTTTCTGCTGAAAATCAAGTTTGCCAGTTCATCCTTGGTAGCGACTATAGCTGATTACTTGATCTATCTTTCATTGGTAAATCGAGTCTTTATTCCAGAGATCAGTCAAGTGATTTCAGCGGGGACAGGCATGCTCATTAATTTTGGCTTACAGAAGAAATATATTTTCGAGTTAAATAGAAAACTGAGGGCGGCATTTTTAATCAGCGTGCTGACTTCTATCATAGGTCTAGCTATAGGAGTAGGATTGATATCCTTGTTAAATAAAAATCCCTGGCTTCAGGAACACCAGATAGTTACTAAATTAATGGTGACAGGGACCATATTTTTTTACAACTTTTACCTGAAGAGATTTGCTTTCGAAAAGAAATTTTTATAATCGTGAAGAGTAAGATTACACTTGAATTAATATGGTGGATTGTAACCGCAGTAGCAGTATGCTTAATCATGTTGCCTATATATTCTAGTGTAGGTCAGGAATATCCATTTTATACTTCTAATATTATTTTCATTGTTGTTTTCTTGACGCTTACGAGATATATCTTTCTACTTAGGTACACGCCATTCGGGTGGAATAAAAAAATTAAAGCGGTCCTGGTATTTCTACCTATTCCATTGATTTTTTACTTCCTAGATGCGATGTATGACTTTCAACGATTCTTAGATGAAGATGGGGTCAATAGCATCCTTACTACATTATCTGCTGATGACCAAAATAGCCTAGGAAAGTATATCAGATACGAAAAAATGTTTTTCGGAACTTCAGGATTTATTACTGTTGTTATGTTTCCCGTGAGGATGATAGTATCCTTGTGGAGACAGAAGAATAGAAACTCGGTATAAGGATTGTCTTACTGATTTAAACATCCTATCTTCAACTATCAATAGATATAGAAATTACACCTAATGAGTCAAATAAAAGAATTTAACGATTATAGAGAAAAAATGAATGATCGCATCTTGAGTCAGGATAATAAGGTACTCAAGCGATTCTTCAGTTTAGATCACCAGACATATGCGGAAGGTGCGCTATCCCTTAAGGTTAAGGAATTACTCGGTCTAGTATCTTCAATGGTGCTCAGATGTGACGATTGTATAAAGTATCATCTAGGTACATGTCATGAAGTAGGAGTTACTACTGAAGAAGTATACGAGGTATTCTCAATAGCGAATCTTGTCGGAGGGTCTATATGCATTCCTCATACTAGGAGAGCGGCAGAATACTGGGACGAGCTATCTGCTCAGAAATAGTCGGATATAATTGATAATCTGGGTGTGTAATTTTTTACCACTGATACTAGAAAGGGTTATGGTTTCACGTATAGAAACTTGAACTGACGCCATTTTCAGATCATTTTTTTCAGCGTTTCTTATCCATTCTATTTCATATAGGAAGCCACTTATGAGGGTAGATTTTATGGCTTCAATACCTCTGCCTCTTACTCCTTTTATTCCTGCTTGTGTATCTGGGTTTCTCATCCGCAATAACCACTTATTAAAGAAGATCAGTGATTTAGATACCCACTTCCTGCTTCGTGGAATACGGGTGAAATAGTTGTCATTTCTAGTTCCTATGACAACTTCACTTCCCTTTGATAATGCTTCAATGACGCCGAGCATATCTTCTTCCATATACGGAATGTCTATGTCGGTAATTAACACAAGACCTTCATAAGTAGATTGAATCGCCGTTCTGATTGCAGCTCCTTTTCCTCTGTTTTTATCATGGGTAACCAGTTGTAGTGGAAGCAAGTCGGAATCCCATGTAAGTGGGTTTCCTCCATCATTAACCAAGGTGATTTTTATTTCGAACCGGTCCTTTAGTAAATCGTAGACTGGTAACAACCGCTCTATAAGCCTATCTTGCCACCCTTGAAGTGGATTATAAGCGGGTAAGATAATATGTAAGGAAGCATCAGTCATCGCTGTCTTTTATCAATTCAGCAGTGATATAATCAGCCATATGCTTTCCCTTTCTCGTAAGAATTATCCGGCTATCAGACGCAGTTATGAATCCATCTTGTACTAGAGTAGGAATATGCTTACGCAAATGTGCCTTGTCTTCCTCTTTAAAGCCTTCGACATCTATGCCCCACATCGTACGAAGCTGGGTCATTACTTTTTCGTTAAAAAGGTTGGTCTCTGATAACAATTCTGACTCATATACAAGGCTTCCAGATTCAATGCTGCTTAGATATTTAGCATTGTTAGGAATATTCCACCTCCTTTCTGTGCCATTATATGAGTGTGCAGAAGGACCGATTCCTAGGTAGGAAATGTGCTTCCAGTAATTGCTGTTGTGCCGCGCATATTTATTCTTTCTAGCCCAACTTGAAATCTCATAGTGTTCATAACCATGAGCTTCCATTTTATCCATGAGATAATCGAATTGTACTATGGCATTTTCAGGGATAGGCGGAAGTGTCTTATTGTTCTTGATATGGTGGTGCAAGGCTGTGCCTTCCTCTACTGTAAGACAATAAGCAGAAAGATGATCCAAGTCGTATTGAAGAAATGTATCTACATTTTCTTCCCACATTTTATGAGAGGTAGTGGCGGAACCATAGATAAGATCTATACTTATGTCGAAGCCTTCATGACTGGCAAGGAGATCTAGAGAACTTCTTGCTGTGCTTGCATCATGGCTCCGATTCATAGGAACCAGGTCTTCATTATGAAAGGACTGAACGCCCATACTGATCCGGTTTATTCCGATATCGGTCCAGTAAGATAACCTATCAGGATGGATGTCTTCTGCATTGGCCTCAAGAGTGATTTCTATACCTTCTTTCCAGGTATAGGTAGAACTTATTGTTTCCATAATGAGAGTGAGTTCTTCCCGATTGAGGATACTAGGTGTGCCTCCACCGAAGTAGATGGTGCTGAGTTCTTTCTTAGATAGGTAGTCCTCCGTCATCCTGATTTCTCTACACAATGCCTGGATCATCGCTTCTCGCGTATGCAGAGATGTAGAAAAGTGAAAATTACAATAATGACAAGCTTTTCTGCAGAATGGGATATGTACATATATGCCTCCCATTACTCCTTGTTGAGAATAGCCCCCTTCAACCGCTCGGTTAATATTGAACGGATGGTCCTATATATGCCATATGATTTCATATCACTTTATACCTTTACATCGTTACACAAAGGTAGATGAACTATCGCAAACTATGGTTATGGGTTTTAATTACTTTCTTGTCCTCTCAGCTGGGAGCACAAGAATCATATGCAATATCCTGGACGCAGATAGATTCCACCAAATTTCAAGAAGACTGGACGACAGTTATACCCATATCAATAGACTCTGCGCAAGCACAGTTTTATGCCGACTCTCTTACTCGACATTATAGAAGTCTAGGCTATTTAATTTTTAACGTTGATAGCATAGAAAGGAAAGACTCTACATTTCTTTTTCATGTCTATGCAGGAGATCTCTATAGTCTTGATCGATTGCATATCGATGCTGAAGATCGGCCTATCCTAGAAGGAAGCGGTATACTCAATTCACAGTGGTCAACTAAGGTGCTCAATGCTCCCGCCATTGCAGCAATAAAAGAAAAAGTTTCTTCCCATCTAGCAGAGAGAGGGTATCCATTCGCTCAGGTGGGGATTGATTCACTTAGAGTAGATAAAAACAGACTTGAGTCTCGATTGGTTGTGGATAAGAAGGCATTGATTACCTATGATTCCATTACTATTCTGGGATCGGCTCAGATCTCTAAAAATTTTCTTCATCGATACTTACAAGTAGAGCAAGGACAAGCATACAATCATCGCCAGATATTGACGATGAAAAATAAAATAAGGGATCTTTCCTTCGTAAAGTTTAGAGAAGATCCTAGGATAACATTCGTTAATGATAAAGCATTTTTCCAACTGCCACTTGACAGCGAGAATGCCAGCAGATTCGATTTTATAATAGGGGTGCTTCCTCAGACGGTCGATGGTAATCAGACCTTTACGGTTACCGGAGATTTTACTGGAGAATTCGTTAACAAGTTAGGGAATGGGGAGTCTTTCTTCGTTCAGTATAAAAGGTTGAGACCTGAAACCCAAGATTTAAATTTATCATTTAATTACCCATTTATTCTAGGTCAGGCGTTCGGTTTAGATGGCAGTTTTCAGTTGTTCAGGAATACCAATAATTTTCTTGAACTAAATGCCACCGCAGGAATTCAATACTTTATTTCAGGAAACAGTTATCTCAAGGCTTCATGGGAATTCCATTCCTCTACGCTGGTGGAAATAGATACGACATCCTTGCTTTCTACTAGGCGACTTCCGGCGCAATTAGATGTAAGTACCGTCGGTGGAGGAATCACCTATGGATGGGACCGACTGGATTATAAATTTAATCCACGGAAAGGCTTATCCATATGGACAAGGATTACTGCCGGCCAGAAACGCATCCGGCCGAATCTTTCTATCGTTTCTCTGTCATCTGACGAAGTCGATTTTTCTATGGCTTACGATTCGTTGCAACTCAGAAGTTTTCAGGCAGAAATATCGATGCAACTCGATTACTATATTCCATTCCAGAACTGGGCTACCTTCCATCTGGCTAACCGGTCTGCCTACAAGTACAATGAGGTTGCCGTATTCGATAATGAATTCTATCGATTAGGAGGGAATCGCTTGTTGCGTGGATTTAATGAAGAGACGGTCTTTTCTCCAGCATATTCCATATTTACCGCAGAATTCAGGATCATTCTTGATCGGCTCTCATACATCACGCTGCCTTTTATAGATTATGGTTTGACACAAGTCAGGGATGATGGTGGAGAATTGATATGGGATCGAGCCATGGGTGTGGGAATTGGCCTCAACTTCGGAACACCAGCTGGGATTTTTAACATTTCATTCGCAGCGGGACGCCGGTTAGGAGCACCGCTGGCCTTCGACGACACCAAGATTCATTTCGGATATGTCAATCTGTTCTGATTTACTTTTCCCTATGATTTAAGGTTCCAGGAATTAAAAGAATATGTACTAGCAGATCTATTCCACCTTTTTTAGTAAGATCTAATATTGATACGACGTAACAGAAGAATTGCGTTAAGTACTAAAATCACCACCATGAAAACTTACATCATTATTCTTCTAGTAATAATTAGTACCGAATCGTTTTCTCAATCTATAGATCCTTGTGTTTTCAATACTATTCAGACACAAGTGGAAGTAGATACTTTCGTTGTTCCTGATGCGATTTTTCTTGATATTGAAACACACGAAAAAGAATCATCAGATGAGTTAGATCTGTTGGAATCTAAGATTGTGACAAAGTTAAAGTCACTAGGCATAGATACAGAATCTAACTTAAACTATACAGATTTTGGCAGTAGGGTTCAATCGAAACTTTTCGGAAAAGATATTAAGCAATCGAGAAAGTATGAATTGCGATTGAGCGATGCGGATACTGCTGCAAAGGTTATATCAGAACTTAATGACTTAAACATAGGAAGAATAGAAATGTCAAGATTAAAATTTAGGAAAGAAGAAAGTCTGATGCAGATTCTCAGTGCAAGAGCTATTTTAAAAGCTAAGAATCAAGCCATGGCACTAACCACGCCTATTGGGCAATCAATCGGAAGAGCAATTCATATTATGGATGTTGAAAAAAAGAATATAGACCGATTTGCCAATTCATTTTCTGGATTGAATGAGGGTTACAGGTATAAAAATGAAGCAAAACCCACCAAGATTAAAAAAATAAAATTTGTAAAATCATTGTATGTAGTATTCGAACTGAAGTGATTTTATAAACTATATTATTTTTCCTTGTATCGGAATTAAAGTCTCTCAAGTATACAGTTGTATCATTCTTGAAAATCTATTTGAAGTTACCTGTTCTCTTTCTTCCGACAAATCTCTATACTGTTTCAATAACTCTCTATTATCCATCCACTTTCCCTCTTCTACAAATGCTTCATAAAACTCCATGAAGAATTCTGAGGTTTCATTTATTACCCTGTTTATTTCTAGGTTTATTGGTTCTGGGATAATCAAACCACTTTTCAAATACTCTTGAATACATCTCGCCATAAAAGAATAGAAAAGACTCCACTCTTTATTATCCCAGTCAATGAAGAAAAGATTTCCAAACTCATCTTTTGGTGAAAAATTTTCTGAGTAATATGAAGCAACTTCAAACTCACATCTACGGGCTCTATCTGATGCTCCTCCTGTTCCTCTAATAATATAATTACT
>CAZFJO010000028.1:5643-21714 GCA_964518915.1 uncultured Saprospiraceae bacterium | reverse complement strand
AGGATAATCTAAGTAAGACATCTCATCTAGTAATTCAACAGATAACAATTCTTTAGGCACAGACCATTCCCCACTCTGAAGCAAATAAGGAGATTCAGAGAAAATATCATTACCACGATCTAATTCATAATACATGCTTTTCTTAAAATCTACCGCATGGGAATGCCATTTATCACTATTTCCTTTTCCTTCATATTTTAAGAAAAAGAAATTCTTATTGATACCATATTGAGTGGTTACTGCTTTAGAGGATGAATTGATAATCAATAATTCTTGCATGCTACTTAAATTCATTATCTCAATACCCCAGCATCTCAACCACCTTTCCTTCCAGTCTTGCTGAAGCCAAGAATATATTTTCTAAATCCTTCTGAAATGGAACAGGTGTATCCAGACTCGCTACCCGATATACTGGAGCATCCAGATGGTGAAACAAGTTCTCTGAGATATAGGCTGAGATGTCTCCACCGATTCCACCTGTCAGAGTAGCTTCGTGTAAAACCAGAACCCTACCTGTTTTCTCTACAGAAATTTCTATTGTTTCCCAGTCTATGGGAGATAGACTTCGTAGATCTATGACTTCTATATCCCATCCTTTTTCTTCTATAAGGTTTTCTGCCCAGTTGACACCTAGACCATATGTAATGATTGTCGCCTCAGAACCAGAACGCGCTACCCTAGCTTTTCCGATAGGCACCCTGTAATCACTCTCCGGAACATCTCCAGTAACGGTTCTGTATAATGCCTTATGCTCGAAGTACATGACAGGGTTAGGATCTTCAAGGGCAGAAATCAATAATCCTTTAGCGTCGGCTGGAGTAGATGGATATACTATTTTCAATCCCGGCACATGGTAGAACCATGCCTCTATACTCTGACTATGGTAAGGACCTGCACCTACACTTCCTCCTGTAGGCATCCTTATAACCACATCCGCTTGCTGTCCCCATCGGTAATGAACCTTAGCAAGATTATTAACAATCTGATTAAATCCACATGTCACGAAATCCGCGAACTGCATTTCTACCATGGCCTTCATACCTGCTATGCTTAATCCCATCCCGATTCCGATGATGGCACTTTCACACAAGGGCGTATTCCTGACCCTACCCTTTCCATACTTCTCTACGAATCCTTCTGTAATCTTAAACACGCCCCCATAATCCGCAATATCCTGACCCATAAGAACTAGATCATCATAGGTATCCATTGCGTAAGAAAGCCCATCAGAGATGGCATCTATAAATCGCATCTCTGTTGTCGCTGATTCTGTTTTTTCTTGGTAAAGTTCTACCGGACTATACACATCTGCCAGTTCGAGCGCTGGTGTGCTTTCTGGTAATGTGTACGTTTCCACTTCAGCGAGTTCAGCTTGTATTTTCTCTTTCAACGCTGCGTACAATTCTTCTTTATACTTTTCTGTGAGAACACCGGAAGAAAGCAAGTATTGCTCATAGGTAGCGATGGGGTCGCGCTGCGCCCATTGTTCTATTAATTCCTTAGGAACATATTTCTGTCCAGAAGCTTCTTCATGACCACGCATACGGAATGTGTGGCACTCAATTAAATACGGCTCTGGATTCTTGCGTATCTTCTTGGCTATTTTCTGGATGGTCTGGTATACTTCTAAAACATTGTTGCCATTGATCTCCTTAGATTTCATGCCATATCCTTTAGCCCTATGGACCAGTTTCTCACAGGCATATTGCTCTGAGGTAGGTGTAGATAATCCGTATGCATTGTTTTCTATCACAAAGATTACTGGCAATTTCCATACAGAAGCCACGTTTAGAGCCTCGTGGAATTCTCCTTGACTGGTTCCACCTTCTCCTGTAAACGCAAGGGATACCTTATGTTCGTTGCGCAATTTATGAGCTAGGGCCACTCCAGCTGACAAGGACAACTGTGGACCTAGATGCGATATCATTCCTACAATGTGGTGATCAGGAGCACCGAAATGAAACGACCGATCTCGGCCTTTAGTAAAACCTTCTGTCATGCCCTTCCACTGGGCATACAATCTTTTTAGGGATATTCCACGTGAAGTAAAGACACCTAGATTTCGGTGCATAGAAAATATCTTCTCATCTTCCTCTAGTGCAAGTGTGCAACCTACAGATATAGCTTCTTGCCCGATGCCAGAAAACCACTTTCCGATTTTACCCTGACGCAGAAAATTGAGCATCTTCTCTTCTATCAATCGAGGGTACAATAGATTCTTATATATATGTAATAGTTCTACCTTTTCCATAAGGACTACCTTGAAGTTATTGACTTGAATGTTTTATTACTCAAGTATAGTTAATTTTCTGCCTAGGAACGATAATTCTTACTGAAGTGATGATCAGTTAGAATAGCTGTTGCAATACTTCATATGACTTCAATGGCTTGAAGCTCTCTATATGCAACCGGTAATACTTGATCATGCCTTCGATTATTTTCTTTCTAGATGTCTTAGGTATGACTAAATTATGTGCCTGATCTGATGGTATATCAATCAAGCTTCTTATGTACCTACTTTCTGTTACATCGAGTACATACGAACCCATAAAGTGCTCAGAAACGAATCGGCCTCCTTCCAGATCCAGTATTCCAGTATCTGAATCTCCACTTACATCTGGATAAAAACCGATGTGCTTCGTCAATTCTAGCATAAATTTTATATGCAGATTAGACACCTTATCTGTATGCGTGTCTAGTAGGATAAACTGGCTCTCGAGAAAATCATACAATGGATAATTCTCTTCTTCTTCTATAATAGAATTGCGAGCAAGCTCTAGCATAAACAGCGCGATCGATGATTTCAATATGGTATAGGGTATGGTGGCATACGGATAAGCAGATTTAATTTCCTTAATGCGACAGAGACCACCTCCTTGCTTATGGTAGGCAACCATATCAACCAGAGAGCTGTGCTGAAATAAGGATGCTCCCATCCTTGATTTAGACTTACGTACACCGTTTACTATAAAACTTAAGAGGCCTTTCTCACGGGTATAGATGTCTACAATCAAGCTCGTCTCCCGATACTTAATGGATTTAAAAACAATACCCTTGGTTTTTATTATTGACATCTGGAAAATTAGAAAATCTAAATATACACCGTTATTTAATGGCGATGAAGGGATCGTGTAAAGCTTAGAACGATATAGCTATAACTAAGCTTTTCATTAACTACCCATTCAGAATTCCCAACCCTCGATCGGTGATTGCTTATACATCTTCTTGGTATGGATTCTGGCTTGTTGCCTCTTTAAGATTAACATGGCTAAGCCCCGAGATGGTATGGCAGAACCTAAAGGACTTAGAGCCATATGAATATCCGATTCTTCTACATCGAGTCTATATAGATATGACATCAGTAGATCCATATCTCTCTCCATCAGATGGATAACCCGCTCTTCAATCATCTGAAGCAAAGCGGCTTCATCTAGGTGATTGTCTATGACTTCTGTAGAAAATTCTTGTGGTAAACTATCCATAATTACGTAGTGACTGAATTCATGATATTAATTGAGTTGATTATGATATAAACCACTTCAATTCTTAACAATCCTTAATGGCCAATAATTCCTCAACATAGTGTCTATTGTTAGAAAGTCTAGGCACTTTAGTCTGTCCCCCTATTCTACCCCTAGATTTCAACCACCTATGGAAAGTACCTTTAGGTACTTGCTGGATCTGTAAGGGTCGCAGAGCTATATCTTTACTCCTTTTAGCATCGTAATCTGAATTGATCTTGCGTAGATTACTGTCTAGCCTTGCGGCAAAATAAGATAAGTCTTCTGGTGCTTCCTCGAATTCTATGAGCCACACATGACCACCTTGTTTCTTTCTTTCCATATATACTGGACCTACGGTATAATCCCTGACCAGTGCAGGAATTTCCCTACAAGTAATGCTAAGGGAAGCGTCTGTATTGCCTACCATAACTTCTTCTCCGAATACATTGATGTAATGTTTCGTCCTACCAGTTACTTTAATCCGATATGGAGAAACAGAAGTAAACTCTATTGTATCTCCAGGAGTATATCTGTAAAGGCCTGCCGTATTGGTAATTACTATGGCATAATTAACACCTACTTCTACGTCTGATAGTGGTATAGCAACAGGCTGATCAGCTGTCCACTGGTCTGGAGAAATGAATTCATAATATATTCCATTGTCTGTCAGTAAGAGCATGCCTTCTTTATCAGGATCATCTTGAACTGCGAAGTACCCTTCCGATGCATTATACACCTCGAAGTAACGGAATGAAGGATCCGGAAAGTACTTCTGAAATTGTTCCCTGTAAGGACCGAAACCTACGCCTCCATGGAAATAATATTTCAAGTCAGGCCACACTTCATGCATATTCTGCATACCTGTTTTTTCTAGTATCCGATCGAAAAGAACGATCGTCCAGGTCGGCACTCCCCCACACATCACTATTTCTTCTTGCATACATTCCTCACTCATCTTCTCTATCTTTTCTTCCCAGTCTTCTAACAATGCCGTCTCAAAGCAAGGACTGTAAAATGGTTTTCCGACACTCGGCATACGATCTATCATGATGGCAGAAATGTCACCTGTCATAACATCACTGTTCTTATAGGGAGATAAAGAACCTCCCATAATCAGAGACTTCTTCTTAAATATTTCTGCATCGGGATCATTCTGATAAATAATGCTACTGGCATCCCAGTGAGATCGTATAAGATTCCCATACAGAAAGTCATTGGTCACAGGAATATATTTGCTTCTAGCGGACGTAGTACCTGATGACTTAGCGAACCACTTTACTTGACCATTGACTAAGACATCTTCCTCTCCATCCATCATCCGTTCTATCGAATCATGGATGGTCTCGTAATCAGTGATAGGCACTACTTCCGCATACTTTCTGGCATCCTTGATCTTAGAAAAATGAAACTGGCGACCAACTTCTGTATCTCTCATCTGATGGAGGATCTTCTGGAGAATCCGTTCTTGAAGAGTAACTGAATCAATGCGGATATTCTCTATCCTCCTAAATCTAGAAGAAAGGTATACAGATAAGGTTTTATTGAAGATTGATCGGATCACGGTATTGTAGAGTTCTATACTAAGATAGTCATTTTCTTTGTCCAGTGTAATGCTCAATCGAATTCATAGCAGAATTATCGACAAAAAACTAACAAAAAAATCATTACCAGTAATTTATATATTAAAATAATTTTTAATTTAGCATTTAGAGCAAGGTTTAAATGCGACGATTTATAACTTGCCCTTTTATAAGAAAACACAAGATTAAAGGTATTATGGGCAGATTACTTAAAATTCTGGCATACGCTGTCACCCTATTTCTTCTATATTTAGTAGTTACTGGATTTCTTAAATCGTGCGATTCTAAAAGCGGTTCAACAGGAACAACAACAGAAGAAACATACGACGGTGATTACTTCGAAGACGGAGATGGAGACACATCAGAAGAAATATATGGAGATGAATCAGGCGATGATAACATTGATTACGACGTAATCGATGAAGCACTTGAAAACACAGATAACGGAGAAGACTTTTCAGAACCTGAATCAGTGGAAGAAGAAGTAGACTTTACTTCTCCCCCACCTAAAAGAAACACAACATCAAGACAAGGAAGCTCTACAGGGTCCTATCAAGTTATTTCTGGAAGTTACCTCGTTAAGGGCAATGCAGAAAACATGGTTGTTAAGTTGAAAAAAATGGGATACAACAATTCAGAGATTGTCATATTTGACTTGAGTCAATATCATACTGTAATTGCTTCTAGGTCTAACGACTACGATGAAGCCTTATCTATTGCTAGCGATCTTAAGAATAGAGGCATAGATTCTTATGTAAGAAGAAAACAATAATCTGCTTTTAGTCTCTTATTTTGATTTCTCCATAGAGCATTTTTCCGGTCACTGTACAAGAGCCCTCTCTATCATAATAGCCGATATACGTTTTATTTTTTCCGTCCTTTATCTTAGATTCATATTGCGTCTTTCGCGGTAGGTCAAAGCCTGAATGTTTACCTTCCAGATTAAAGGAAAAGCCCCCTTTAATCACAAGAGCAATGTCCGTATGTTCTCCTGTGAAGTCTGCCTTATTAAAGTCAGCACTGGAGTCACTGATTTCAATTGATCCATAATTAGTCTCTGCTTCTACAGACTTACGTATCCAATTGATTTCATAATTTGTATGCTCAGCATCCAATACAAGTGATTCCACACGGTCAATTTCGAATTCATTATAACTCCCTTCATTGTAAACGTTTCCTGCTTGCCCTATCTCATATTCATCGTAATTGCTGAATATAGATGCATCTAAAACAGTTCCTATTTCTATTTCAGAATTCTTAGACTTGATTTCCGCATTATTAATATCGGCTAGAATCAACTCACCATAAGAGATCGATATTTCAGAATCACCTCCTACATCTCCTATGACAGCGTCACCATGTCTCAGGTCTAAATCTAAAGTACCTGACACGTCGCCTGCAAGTAAGTCACCGTAGCCTAAATCAATATCCATGCTGCCTGAAATATCCTCAATATAGATCTTGCCATGCTTATGGTCTATGTCTAGGTCTGTGGTTTTCGGAATGGTAATTTTATAATTAACTTTATAAGAGAATTTACCCGATCCCCACTTAAACCAATTAGATTTATTCTTTACTCCTTCCTGCGTTACCGCAGAGATCTTATTCCCAGACTGAATAAATTTTATATCGGTTGACTCTACGAATGCTTCTGCTTTATCCGACCCTCCAGTAGCCTTAATTTCCACTTCTATAGTTACTTCATCGGCAGATCCTACGTTAACATCTATGTCTCCGTACCCGTTGTCAACAAATAAATTGACTGGTCCACTTACCTGAAAGGTTTCCTTTATGACCTTACTCGCTTCAGGCACTTTAGCAGCAGAGGCGATTATAGGTATGCATAAAAGCAATATATATAACTTAGATTTCATTGATAGCGGTTTTATTATTGATTGCTGTCTGCTTAGATTTTATAAGTTCTATAAGTTGCAACTTAGTCTGATAGTTCTCAGTAAGCGCATCGAGGATGTCTTGACTATTTCCATGTTGCGACCCTAGCAATTCTGCTTTTAATTCTTCATATATATAATCAAGCTGTTTCAGATCTTCTTGTATAATAGGATTAAGTTCTATACTTGACATCTGTATATTAATCTGCTCACTGTAGAAATCTTCTACTTGCTGATATTCTTTCATAACATCCGATTTAGAAAAATCGTGTGGGTCACTGATCAGGCTGAATCCGCCCACTACAGCGAGTGCAAGAACAAGGCTTGCTGCCATCCCTGATAAGAAAAACACCCAAGGTTTACGGATAGGTTTAACAGTAGCTTCTACAATCGGGTTTACCTCGGCATCAATCCTAGACCATAATCCAGAAGGAACATCTCGATCATCGAACCCTGCTCGGTTGTTACGGATAAAGTCTTCTATATTTTCCTTACTCATAATTATTCATAATTTCTTTCACTAGTAGTTGTAGTTTCTTTTTAGCGCGATGATATTGAGACTTAGAAGTAGAATCTGATATACCTAAAATCTGTCCGATCTCAGAATGATCATATCCTTCTATAAGGTACAATTGTATTACCACCTTATACCCTTCTGGTAATTTAGTCATCGCCTTTTTTACCACGTCCATATTGTAACTCGTATCGTTATTCTCCACTTCTTCTGTCAAGTGTAAGTGATTGTTGTCTATCGATACAAGGTCTATTTTTTTCTTCCTCAAGTAATTGATACAATTATTGACAACAATTCTTTTTAACCATGCTCCAGGTGTAGCTCTGAAGTCAAACTTGTCGATATGCTTAAAGGCCTTGACGAAAGACTGCTGCAATATATCCTCCGCTTCCATATCGTCACTGACCATACGATAGCAGATGTTATACATGCCGCGGGCATATTGATTGTAGAACTCATACTGGGCTTTTCTATCGCCTCTTTTTATTCTACTTATAAGCTCATGCTTAAAATCTAAATCTGTCAATTAATTATAACTTTGTTTGGGTCAATAATAAGTACACACCTCTTTTCAGAGGGTTGCATCATTCCACAAAGAAAAATAAATAAGTTAATTATCTAAGATGATAACTTCGGTTCTCCGATTATAGGAGTGTTCGGCATCATTGCACTGGACACCGTCTTCACATTGATTTCTAAGTTGATCTTCTCCATATCCTACAGTAACTATTCTTGTAGGGTCTACCCCTTTAGAGATTAAATAATTCATAGCAGATCGAGCTCTTTTTTCGGACAATTTCTGGTTATACAGCTTGGTTCCTCGAGCATCTGTGTGTGCATTCAGTTGCACCTTCATAAATGGATTATCTATCATGGTCTGTGCCAGCGCGTCTAACTCTATGGAGGCCCCTTGCTTGATTACATGGGAATTAAAGTCGTAGTAGATATTCTCGAAAACTATGATACTCCCTTTCTTCGTCGGGATAAACATCTTATTTTCTTCTACCGCGGAAGATACCCGCTCATGAGGGTCCATGACCATAGAAACTTCATCACCATATTCTTCTTGAGAATAGAGAAAGTGGATCGTCTGAAAATCTGGGTGCTCAAGTTTAATGATGTATTTTTTACCTGCTTTTCCTTGAAGCATGGCAACGCCTTCGTCATTAGAGCGCCTGGTATCTACTGGTAGACTATTTTTCGGGGTTAACTGCAATAGAACATCGCCTCCCGCTTCATCAGACTGTAAGTTTATATTGTACTCATCCAGGTTGACATTATCCAGAGATAAAACTAGAGGTATAACTTCTATGGTAACTTCAGGGATAGGTTCCAGGGATAATTTATTCATGGCAGTAACAGAAAAAGTATGGATTTCATTAGACGGATCATACAAGAAATCTCCCTTGAATTCAATCCTATACAGATCGTCTTGGCCTTTTCCTCCTGGCCTATTACTACTGAAGTATGCAATACCTTCATCTACGATCAAGCCGAAATCATCGCTGCTTGAGTTTATAGGTTCTGGTATGTGCTCTGGAGCAGACCACCTGCCATTACTATACTTAATCGCATACATATCTAAGCCTCCATAACCATCTAGCCGCTCAGAAGCATATACGGCTACTGTGTCATTTATAAACCTGGGAAACCAATCGTTTTTACTTGAGTTAATCGATGAATCTAATCTTACGATGTTTTTCCATAAGTCACCCGTTCTTCTAGCTACATATAGATCCATACCTGTACCATAACTTTCTTCAGCGGCTGAAAAAATCATCATTCTCCCATCTGGAGAAACAGTCGGATGACAGGTATGAAATGATTCTGGAAGTATATTAATTAAAGTTCCAGGTGTCCAGGCATCTTCTTGTTTTTCAGAAATAAAAAGACGAAGTCTACCATCTTCTCTTGTCGCTCTTGTAAAAATAACTTTAGTGTCATCATCATAGAACGCATAGGGCCCTTCTTGATTGTCAGAGGATAACGTCAGATCGAAGGAAGCTTTCTTAGCAAGATTACCGATGGTATTTTTAGCAGAAAAAGCCATATCGAAGTATGGTGTGTTTTTATCTTCATCGTAGTACTTGGGGTTTCCTTTATCATATACGAAAGCTACGAAAGGGCCATAAAATACAGGTGAAAATTCGAATGAAGGGGTATTAATATCTTCTTCTGGAATAAGAATGGCCGACGATAAAGTATTCATATCGATGATATTCTGTCCTTGCAGAATGGAGGCGCTTACGCAAATGTAGATTATATGTAACCACAGTACCTTCATCAGAAAAATCTAGGGTTAGCTACTTTTTTCTTCGGATCATCCGGGACGAAACGATAATACAATAACAGTTCTATGCTCCCATTTGTTACCTGACTTATCTCCGATAAAGAAAAATCATTGGAAAAACCTATGAGAAATTGCTTATTGACGCTAATGCCTACGGTTACTGCAAGAGACTCTCCGATATCGTCCAGCAATCCTCCACTTCTATATGTGGCTGATAAATTATACTTGTCAAATGCCTTGACACCAACGTTAAAATCAAACGTCAGCGGTGCTGCTTCTGATTTTCTTAATAACACTTGAGGGGTTAAGGACAAATCGTTATTAATCGGAAATTCAGCCCCGCCCATTAGATAGAGGTGCCACACCTCATTGTTGGACCCTAATCCAGAATCTCCGATTTCAAGACTGGAACGAAGTAACCGAGGCACTGAAACGCCCACGAAATAATTGTCGTGATTATAATAAGTACCTAGACCTACGTTAAATAGGTTTTTACTAAATCGCTGACCCATTACAGCTGGATCATCTATAACGCCTTCAGTAGCAACCAGTCTAGGATCGCTGAAATCTTTCACTAAGTTTCTAATAGAAGGCATCACTCCGAGGCTGAGCATCCTGTTTCCTGAAAAACGCAATTTATACGCATAACTTCCATGAATGGCTATACTCTTAGACACTCCGATGGATTGTCTTTCAAGGTGAATTCCAAAACCCGCATTGCCTTTAAATCTAGGAAGATTAACCGATACTTGTTGTGCTTCTGGGGCGCCAGGAAAGCCGTTCCATTGATCTCTATATATTGCAGTTATACTCAAGTAATCATCTTGTCCAGCATACGCTGGATTAAAGCTTAATTTATTGTACCCGAACTGGGTATAGAGCTGGTCTTGCTGCGCACTTAATGAAGTAAGCGATAACCACAGAACCATTATGTAAGTACATTTTTTTATCATCTTTCAATGGTTAAGAATCCTATAATGTTATCGCTATCGTCGTTAAGCTTAAGTATATAATAGTACGTTCCTGTAGGCAAGGGAGAACCGGAGTAAGTCCCTTCCCAGTCGTTCTGATAATTCTCTTGATTGTAAATAAGTTTTCCCCATTGATTAAATACCTGCAATTCACTTTCTGCATAAGAACCAGAATAAAGACAAGGTACAACGAAGGCATCGTTGATGCCATCTCCATTAGGCGTAATCAAGGTAGGAGCTACACAATTACTTGCATCACCTAGATTTAATATCACTTCTGCTTCACTGCAAGAATTACAGGCAGGTAAGCAGACTTCATATCTAAAAACCAATCTTCCTATGAATCCAGAATTAGGGTCATACTCTATACCATCTTCTACAATAGTAGCATCTCCGAATTCTGGTTCTGTCGTTATGTTAATCTCAGCCCCAGGAGGGATATCATCATTATCGAATACATCCAGAACAATTAATTCTGGGTTTCTTAATACATAGTTGTCATTTTCAGTTTCTGGATCAGTAGCTTGTACTACTTCTATAATCGTACTTGAGAAATCCGGACATACTTCAGTACTATATGTAAGCTCCACTTGATTCCTACCATCACCTAAATTGTTAACCTCTATGGTGCGATCATCTATAATTCTTATGTCCCCTTCTCCGGAAACTAAATTCCAGCTCGTAATTACATCTGGCTCGCCGAATAAAGATTGTATCATTACAGTATTTTCACCACATGTAAAAACGGGATTGTCTTCAGCTTCAGCATCTATAATCGGAGCATCTATTAAATTCAATTCTATTATGGAAGAAGAGACAGAACTACACCCTCCGATTTCACTTACTGCAGTTACACTATTGACGCCAGAAGAAAAAATAGACAAGTCCGTAATAAGGATGCAATCAGAACCTGATCGAGCGATCTCTACATTGTCTTCTGTAAATAAAACAAGTTCTGAATTACTTACTCTATCAAAACAGATTTCTATTGATGCATCGGATGTATTACATACGGAAACAGTTCTTGTTTCTGGAATAGGTGCTCTAGGTACTTCTGCAAGTTGCAAGTTAAAAGGAAGGGATTCTAGTACACATCCTTGCCTCTGTACGGCCACTATATAATCTCCTTCATTTTCTTGTGCTATCCCAGGGATAGAAGGTTCTCTTTCACTAGAAGTAAAACCATTCGGTCCAGACCAACTATAAGTAACATCTTGAATATTCGTCGCTGAAAGAAAAAGAGTATCTCCTGGACATACAGAAGAATCACTACTTATCGAAGGTTGTATAGGAATAGAAGCAATTGAAACCGATAATGGATCACTAGATGAAGATCGACAATTTCCTACTTGAACTTGTAAGGAATAATTTCCAGAATTCTCTACTTCTAAGTCTGGGATTACAAGCCGAGGTAGCTCTGTCACCCGCTGTCCTTGAGGAGTCGTCCATATATAATTTACAGCATTGGGTACTTCATCTGTATCAATAGCAAGTTCATCTCCGACACAGAAATTCACACTCCCTACTAAGACTGGTTTCTCTGGAATGGTTGTGACATCAACCTCTATCATAGCTGGTTCCGACGCACACAGTCCATCCGATATTATAAGTGTATACACGCCGTTGTTTTCAGAAGTGAAATTAGGAATAGAAGCATTGAGTTCACTAGACATAAATCCATTTGGACCCATCCATGATACTTGATAATCTCCCTGCGGAAATACTGATGGAGAAAAAGTAACAGGAGATGCTCCGTCCATGCATTCTAGTGCGTCTGAACTCAAGGCGGTTATCTCGGGTGGCAGTGTAACTACAACCGAGGTCGAACTTTCTCCATTACATCCAGATTCAGTTGTTACCGAAACAAAGTAATCTCCTTGCAAGGCAGGTATCATAGGGTTCTGCATATCACTTGTAAAACCTCCAGGCCCTGTCCAACTATAAATTGCACCCGGCACAAATGAGGAAGACAGCAAGATTGAATCTCCATCACAACCAGGACCATTGTTATCCGCACTGATTAACAATTCCGTTTCTACGATTATATTCTGTTCTTCTGATTGTTCTGATGAGCATGGCCCTTCAGTAACTTCCACTGTCCATGATCCTGCAAGAGTAGATGTTGCATTTTCTAGCACTAAACTATTAACAGGTGTTGTGGATCTTAAGGTGCCATTCTGATACCACATGTATAGGTCTGCATTAGGAACATTGTTGACCGTCAATACAATGTTATTGCCTTCACAGAAAACCTCTCCTGAAGTAATTTCAGGCCTTGTGGGTGTACTAAATACCGCCACTTGAGCAAATGCTGTATCAGGTGCACATCCACTCAATTGTATCACTAAGCTATAATCACCGGCATTAATAGTTGAGGCATTTTTTATAGTATCAGGATTCTGCATCGATGAAGTAAAATTGTTAGGGCCTTGCCACAAGTATGAAAATCCATCTCCCGTAAGATCCGTACCGAGCACAATGTCTTCTCCCTCGCAGATCGTAATAAATGTTTCTCTTACGGAAGCATCTGGGATATCAATAACTTCTACAATTGTCATCGGAGAAGGATTAGTCACACAATCTCCCTTGTTGATAATCAAGTAGTATCTATGTGATCCTAAGTTAGGCGTAAGCACGTACGATGGAGAAGTCGTGGTTTCAAGAAGCAGGCCATTAGGAAAAGTTCCTTCATACCATTCGTAACTTATCTCGCCAGATTGTCCTCGTGTAGATAATATAAGTTCATCTCCTACACATACTTGAGGAGAAGAACTCTCAAGAGATGGTTCAGTCAGCTCATCTACAATTACGTCTACTGATCCTGTGGAGGTGCATCCATTGAATCCTGTAATCTCTACAACATAGGTTCCATTGTTATTAGCGGATGCTCCTGCTATAACTGGATTTTCTTGCATGGAAGAAAAATTAGGGCCAGTCCATAAGAAAGTATAATTATTAGGGACGTCAGAAGGTGGCGGATTAGCGAACAGTTTCAGGGTATCGCTGTCGCAGAGACCCACTGAAAATGCTGGTTCAATTAAGGTAGTTCTAGGCACTACAAGACTTCCACAAGTTGAGGTATTACCTCCTGTATCTCTGATAGTAAGATTGACTGAAATTTCTTCTCCTATATCTGCGCAAGAAAAAACTTGAGGCTCTATCGTAAATCCTTCTACACCGCAATTATCTGTCCCTTCTACTAGAATTTCTTCTACGGTCAAGGTATAGTCCTCATTGCCGGATGGGTCTATAAAAATGACAGCATTTTTACAAGAAACAACAGGAGCAATTGTATCTACTATCGAAATATTAAAGGAGCAATTTCCAGTGTTTCCCAATTGATCCGATACCAGATAAGAAAGGGTACTGATTCCTGATTCAAGATCTAAAAATAAGGTGTCATCCCCGGGAGCCGTCATCGTTTCTACAATCATAGATGCACCCGTTGCTGAATAAGAAACAATGGCATCTGTATACCTCAAGGTTGCACTCAGAGAGCTCATAAAGTCAACCCCCTCCTCTATTAAATCAATACAAGGATTTATTCCTCCTCCTTCTACTTGTGAAGATTGATTGCTTATAAATGATATTTCTATTTCTCCATCATCGGACAACCAATCGTTGATCTGAGCTTTACTTACTTCGAATCTTTCAGTAATAGATCCACATCCCTCCGTTCCTGAAGAACCTATCTGTCCTATAGGTATTCCATCTTCATCCAAAATCTGGAAGAATTCACCTTCATCGTTAAAATCTCCTACTACGGTTACTTCTAATAATCCCCCTTTATCGATATGGTCAATAGAAAATCCTTCTGAAAAAGAAAACTGAACATTATCTACTAAAAACACCCCTTCTACACCAGAAGCAGAAAAATTAAGTAAAGCCGATTCTTCCGTCTCTGGTAAAGTCTGATTATATACTACATTACCATTACAATTTTCCATTACTACATAATCCAATGGAATTGCCACACCCTGATTGCAGTTCACATCATCAAGGATAACAGTTATATCATCTGGGCAGATGATCTCTGGAGGTGTATCGTCTTCTACTGTTATCTGAAAACTACAAGTATCTGCATTCTGAGCGCAGTCCCTCACTACATATAATATATCGTGTACACCTGCGTCAATCAACACTTCGTCCATATCAGAAGAAAAGTTGCCTCTTGAATCTCCGTCGATAATAAGCTCAACACTTATGTTGTCATCGGCATTGGTTTTAAAAGAAAGGGTCGCTTCGACAAAAGAATCACCACATATATCATTAATCCGATCAACTGGATCTTCAGATGTAAGAGGAAATAATATTATGGTTATTATTCCATCATCTAAAATTGAAGATTCTAGAATTGCATTATCAACCGTGACTGTCTGAGAAGTACTTCCACATTCTAAAGATGTAAGCGGACTAAAACCTAGTGTATCTCCTGTTTCGCTGATTATTAAAAATCGCTCATCTACTTCATTCCCATCGATAAAATTATAATCAATAGACAATGTTCCATCTTCTATTATCTGTAAGAAATACGCTGGAAAAGGTCCGTATTGTAATCTCACAGATCTTACTGGAGAGTCTGGATCATCAGGATTTACAGAAACAATATCTTGCCTTAAGGTGATTTCAGGCATGGACTCCGCCACTACACAATTATCATCAACTCCAGAAACAGGCGGTAATGTATACATGACTGCACATCCTCCCTCTTCTACACTAAGCGTTACATCTTCGGGACAAGAAGTAATAACTGGAGGACTAATATCTCTTATGCCATATACAGCTGGTTCCACGGCAACATTACCGCAATCATCGTAAAACACATAATCGACAACTTCATGAAAAATAAATCCTGGGACAGCTCCTCCACATCCATTATTATCTAGGTCACCAGGAGGGATTCCAGGAAAACTCGTTGTATCAGAAGGATCATAAGATCCGGGTATAGCTGCGAATGACCTCACCCCTCCACAACCCTGTAGTGGTATTGCATCAGCCATAGAACTGACCCAAGAACGAAAAGTAAGATCTGTAAGGTCTGAGGTACAACTCAATATAAAATCTAATGGCTTCTGCAGAAAGGTCGGCGGTATGGTATCCGCAACATTTACAAGCTGTCTAGCAACGCTCGTATTTCCACATACATCGGTGAAGGTATATTCTCTTAAGAAAGAATATGCACATCCACTCATATCTCCTTGATCTTCTATGGTTACACTCACTTCACTGCAATCAGATACATTCTGAGGCAAGAAGGAAGCATCTGGATCCTCGAGTTCTTCACAACTTATGGTTACTGTATCTACAATTATAAATGTCGG
>CAZFJO010000028.1:3172-5543 GCA_964518915.1 uncultured Saprospiraceae bacterium | reverse complement strand
GTTTTAAGCGAGTCTCTTTCCGTTCCATCACAAGATAGACTTACTACATCTGGCGGGGTAAGTATGGTAGGACTACGGGTGTCCACAGTAGAAAAAACCACCTCTATTCTTTCAGATTCGTTGCCGCATGTATCTACTGCATAAAAATTAACCGCTACACGTTGAGTATTGCCACAATTATCCTCTATGCTCAAGGCAAATAGTTGCTGAACCTCTTCTAATGAAGGCTCACCCATAATAGTAGGGGGTAAGCCACCATTATCCGTAGCTTCCATGCCTGCTCCTTGCTCATACCATTGCTGAAGTTCTGAAGAGATATCCATCAAGGTCCCGCACTCTATGGTGCCGTCGGTGGGAGGAATGTTGATTACAGGAGCAATCGTATCTCCCGAAAAGGAAATATGGTCGGTCGCATATATGCTACAAGGCAAGATGCATAGAACATACCATATGGCTCTAATGTAAGTTTTCATAGTTATTCTCAGGGAGGCTAAAATTACGAATAAAGCCTACCTTTTATGCGCTTAAGAATAAGAAAACGCACAACTTTTATTTCTTAAAAATGGATTCAATTTAATACAATAAAAAATCATATACATATGTCGTTTATGCACAGACATATACACGAATTAGGATTGTCATTAATACTAGGAATTGACCATTGCACAATTTTAGATTTTATACTAAAATTATATACAATTATAGGACAAGATAAAACAAAGGGTAGGTAATAAAATAACTTAAAACCGTTATTTATTATATGACAATAAGATCACATGTCTTATTCCTCTTCATCATTGATCTTCTTATCCTTGACATTATCGTTAAGGAATTCATTGATCTTATCTACGGAAAAACTGCTTTCCAGTTCTCCGAGTTCATTGATTTTTATATCGAAACCCGATAGATCATCGTGGACATTGGGTTGTCCTTGTTTTTTCATTTTCTTCGGCATAGCCAGGATTCTTTACCTATTACAAGTCTATAGACTGAAATTAGGTTCCAGAGAACCTTATTGATTTAAGTCCGTTTCGAATGAATTTATAGCACAATCCAGAAAATCATTGTAACTGTCCGCATCGGAATTATACCCTCGTGGCAGTGAAACGACCTCTTCTTCCGGGGTAATCATAACATATAAGGGTTGTGAATTCTGATTGAAATTAACAATCTGAAAATCCGTCCACATGTTTCCTATGTTTCTGAGTTTTTTATTTTCTCTAGGTGCAGAAAGCAATGTTTCATCGAGTTTCTTGTCGTCGTCGACATATAATGAAATTAGAACTATGTCGTCGTTCAGCTTTTTCCTGATATCCTCTTTAACCCAGATGTGTTCTTCTGTCTTCCTACAGTTTACACAACCATATCCTGTAAAATCTAGCATAGCTAGCTTATTCACCTCCTTAGCATAGGCAACCCCTTCATAATAATCCTTGAAACAATCTATATTATTGGCACACTTGGTATAAGAAGGATACTTTAATTTAATATCCTCATCGACTGCTGCAGAAGGTAGGAATAAGTTATAATTAGCTGGAGGAGCGACCCCACTCATCAGTGTAAGTGCATTGTACGTCTGTGTATCATTTCTTACAGTCAGACCAGTCCCTAAATAGAAAACCAGAGCGAGCACACTCACACCTACAGCCTTTCTGGTTAAGGATAACTTTTTAATAGGGCTATCATGCGGAAATTTAAGAAAACCAAACATGTAGGCCGCTAATCCTAAAAATATTAAAATCCATAATCCCATGAAGAGCTCATACTTAAGGAAACCCCAGTTGTTAGTCATGTCTGCTACTGACAGAAACTTAAGGGCCAGGGCCAACTCTAAAAACCCAAGTACAACCTTGACTGAATTCATCCATGACCCAGATTTAGGCAGAGAATTCAACCATGCTGGAAATGCCGCGAATAAGCCAAATGGTAACGCCAGTGCCACAGAAAAACCAAGCATCGTAATAAAAGGTCCGATATATTCTCCCTTACTTGCTGCTTGCACAATTGCAGTTCCTATGATAGGGCCAGTACATGAAAAAGAAACAAGGGCAAGTGTAAATGCCATAAAAAAGATGCCTATGAGCCCACCTTTATCTGCCATCTTATCCGACTTGTTCATCCATGAACTAGGCAATTGCAATTCGTAAAAACCAAAAAATGAAAAAGCAAATGCAACGAATATGATAAAGAAAAGAGAGTTAGCAATCCAGTTGGTCGACAATCGATTTAAGGCATCAGGACCTACTAGAACCGTAATCAATAAGCCGAGTGTGACGTAGATAAAAATAATGGAAGCACCATAGATTAACCCATTGGTCAATCCAGATCTCTTCGTGTCCTTAGTAAAAAAGGATACGGTTATAGGAATCAT
>CAZFJO010000028.1:0-3072 GCA_964518915.1 uncultured Saprospiraceae bacterium | reverse complement strand
TGGACTGGCTTTCATCCTCTTCAGAAGTTAATAAGTCCTCCGATCCTTCGCTATCCAGGTTGATAACAATGGGTGTAATCGATTCTTCTGTTTCTTTACCATCTTCTTTAGACGAAACATCCTGTTGTGGGTCTTCAGAAACAGCAACCTTATCATCGATAGTTTCTTCTATGTTACTACCGACATCAACAGATTCAACTAGTCTATCCTTTTTTTTTTCGGGAGTGTCTTCTTTCTTTGGAGCCTCATTTGCAGAAGCGAGATTAAAAGTAAAATCTACATCCGTAGGAGGAAGGCAACGCTCATCATCACAGGCCATATAGGTAAGGTAACCGGTGAGTGTTCCTTTACCACTGGGTAATGATACAGCTTGCGTTATAATGAAAGGCTTATCTGCAAGAAATTTTATCACGTTGGTATCGAACATCTTATCGTACCCTTCTTTCTTGTGTCCAGATTCTACATTCTCATCTAGAATGGTCACTCCATTATTTACTTCATAGGTGATTTCAGTCGGTACAGGACCATCATCACCGGTAAATTGAGAATACACTGTCCAGCCTTCTTGAATCTCAGCATGAAAAACTAAACTGATCTTACCATTTTCATCCGCTTGATTATCGAAGGTCCACTTTATGGGATTAAGTGTCTGACCTACAATCGAAAAGTACGAAGCAATAAAGAACAATAAGAAAATTCCTTTTTTCATAATCGTGATAATCTATTAAACAAGTAGTTACTTATTCTAAACCAATGGTTTAAACTTATTCAAAAATAGAACCATATAAGAGGTTGGGTCAAGTTATCTCTAAGAATTACGAGAAAATTAACCTCAATTTCCGGTTTTTTAATCAATCTATAATATATCAGAGAAAGAAATGAGTAGTACATATAACCATAATAAAAACTAGGTGGATCAATTCAGTAAGTACTTTATTCTTAATTCTAGAAAAACTCATTGAAAACAGTATTGAAACTGCAATGGCTGGGATGGCTAGTTCGCGCAGTGAAACATCATCGCTAATTATCGTAGCTAGAACAGAAATTAACATTACCCAGTAGACCAAGTCGATTTTCTTCTGAACATCTATGGCTTTCTTAATCCGGTATGTATTATAACTGAGAAATACATAAAATATAAGAATCCCTACTATAGAAAGTGTTATAATAGCCCCTAAGTCCATGGAAGAGAACTGTAATAAACCGATTGCTTCAAGCGCTTCTGTCCCGATGCTGTGGTCCTTACCTAGGATAAAATACGATACACTCGCATATAAGTAAATAGGTAAAATAAATCCAGCAAAATATTGTGCCCTTTCTCTAAATCTAAAAGACCTCAATATAGTCAGTCCAACATATCCTAAAATCAGCAATACTATAAACGGCTTATAAAATAAGGTCGCTATTGCAAAAAAGAATCCGGTATTAAATATAAAAAGAGATGCTTTATTGATCTTATAGGTTGAAAATAATTGCTGCAAACCGATGAGGAAAAAAGTTATTCCTATAATCAGCGGTGATAAGGTACATAAGGATGGGCTGAGGTGAATAATCAATATATATATGATTCCTGCAAACAAAGTAAAATACCTTGAAATCCTATTCTGATTGATAATTAAATTGATAAGAATAGCCTGTATAAACAATAGGAGAATGCACAGAATATTCTGCAACCACGGATAGCTTAATAGGCTATAAATATTGACTAAGAAGGGTTCCGATCCCTGATAATCATAGAAATACTTCTGTGGATCTATAAAAACTGGAATACGTATGAAGATGATATAAGGTATCATCAACAAGGTATTAAAGAAAAAATTTCTTCTAAAAAGTTCTATCACTATCCTATTGTGGATTGGTTATCGCATCAAAATTAAAAATAAGATGGAGTTTCCTGCCAACATTGTTCACTATATCTGGTTAATTGTATGGCAATCAAGATATATTCATTAATTGAAATTTCTTGTACCTTACCGCCTGATCAAGACTAAATCCCCCTCGTGGATCTTAAACAAATAAAATCACCCATAGTTACAGAACTCAAGGAGTTCGAAGTGCATTTTAGAGATTCTATGAAGAGTCAAGTGGCTCTACTAGATAGGGTGATGTATTACATTGTTAAACGAAAAGGAAAACAGATCAGACCTATGTTCGTTTTTCTGTGTGCTAGATTGAATGGCTCCGTCAACCCTTCTACCTTCGTAGCAGCGAGTATGGTAGAATTGTTACACACTGCATCACTAGTACATGATGATGTAGTAGACGAAGCTCATAAGCGAAGAGGATTCTTTTCTGTTAATGCCTTGTGGAAAAATAAAATTGCGGTTCTTGTAGGAGACTATTTATTTTCTAGAGGGTTGTTAGTTGCCTTAGAAAGTAAGGAGTTTAGACATCTTGAGATTCTGAGTAGTGCTGTGAAAACCATGGTAGAAGGAGAACTCCTGCAGAGTGAGAAAGCGCGGAAACTCAATATCAACGAAGACGTATATTATGAAATCATTAAAGGCAAAACAGCTTCACTGATTTCATCGGCTTGTGCCGTAGGGACTGCTTCTACTTCAGATGACGACGATCAAGTTGAGAAAATGAGAATTTTCGGAGAAAAAATCGGGATGGCTTTTCAGATAAAAGATGACTTGTTCGATTATGGAAAAATCGATATAGGAAAACCCCGTGGCATCGATATTAAGGAAAAAAAGATTACCCTTCCATTAATTTATGCGCTCAATAATACCGATAAAGCTACGAGGCGTAAACTACTAAATGGAATCAAAAAGAAATCTAAAAACAAGACTTTCATAAATGATGTCATTTCTTTCGTTCAGAAATCAGGTGGAATAGAATATGCCATAGAGAAAATGAAAGGCTATCGAGATGAAGCTCTTGCTATCATCTCCACCTATCCAGACAGTGATGTGAAAGATTCTCTGACAGGTCTTATAGACTATGTTATAGATAGAAAAATCTGATTAAACACTTACCCTCTCTATATTAGCTCCGAGCGCATTAAGCCTGGTATCTATATTCTGATACCCTCTATCTATCTGATTTATATTATGTATCATACTAGGA
>CAZFJO010000027.1:16933-21918 GCA_964518915.1 uncultured Saprospiraceae bacterium | reverse complement strand
AGGCATAACAAGAGGTAAGGCAATCACACTTTCTACTACAGACTTTCATACAAAGTCTTTTCTTGCCATCAAGTAACCTAACAAAAAAGAAATAGGAAATGCTATGAACGAAGCTATTGCTGCAACTTTTAAGGAAAGAATAATTACATCTATTTCTATATCATTAATCATATCGCTCCATCAATCATCATATGGTATGAATCCATATTTTTTCCAAGTTGTATGGACATCTGGAGATGTAAGATACTGAAAGAATTTAGATGCTGAACTTTTAGTCGACAGAAGGCTGGCATCGTAGATAATAGGTGCTGATTGACTTCTAGGAAAAGTATACAGAACCTTAATTTTGTCGGATTGCAATGCTACTGTATTGTATACAATTCCGATGTCTGCTTCTTTCAATTCGACCAATCGCAGGACAGCTGTTACATCATTAACAACCAGACATTTGCCTGGAGCGATATGATTGACACCTGATTTCCTTAAGGCATCCATGCTATACCTACCGACAGGAACATGACTTGTATCCCCGACCGCAATCCTCAGATCAGATTGAAAAAGGTCTGGGATTTCCTCTATGTCAACCTCATCCAGAGGGCTCTCCATGTTGCTTACAATAACCAGTGTGTTCTCAAGTAAATTATGACTATTGCCGATAACATGATCCATGCTATCTAGGTGCCGCGTCCATTTTCTATCTGCCGAAATAAAAACATCCGTAGGAGCTCCGTATAAAATCTGCCTTGCAAGAGCCCCGCTAGAAGCATAGTTATGGACAATCTCAATAGGATGATCACTGGCGTAAGAATCACTCAACTCATTAATTACTTGACCCAAGCTTGCTGCTGCCGAAACGTAGATTTTTTCTGATTCGAGGTCAGGTTTCTTGTCCATATTCTTGCAACTGCAAAGCGACATAAATAGAATGACGCTTAGCGCAAATGAAATTAAAATCTTTAAAAACCTCAAGGTATCAAACTTAGAAGCAGTCATCTGTGCAAGGTAGATATTCTAGCTTAGTCCATCGCTTAATGTGGCAACCTTTCTCTGAGCAGTCCATAGACCAAGGTTCCCATGACAGCACTCAATATGACTACAATATAGACAGAGAGTCCCGTTCCTACTAAGGTATACAGTGGACCAGGACACGCTCCAGTCAATGCCCAACCTAAACCAAATAGGATCCCTCCTACCAGGTATCTTACAATTGAAAATTTCTTGTCTTGGAACTCAATCTTTTTTCCTGTGACATCTTTAACTTCCTTCCGTTTCATCCATTGGATAATGGCAACACCGACTGCAAGTGCTGATCCTATTATTCCATACATATGGAAGGAATGGAATCTAAACATCTCTTGAATCCTATACCACGAAATCGCCTCCGACTTCGTCATTATAATACCGAAAAATATACCGATCAATAGGTAACGTAAAAATTTAATCATAGTGAAAAGATTGAAGGAAAGATTAAATGAGTCATAGCAAGTCCACCGATAAAAAAGCCAACGACTGCGATCAATGATGGTAGCTGAAGGTTAGATAATCCACTGATGGCGTGACCGGAAGTACATCCACCAGCCCATCTGGTTCCGAAGCCAATTAAGAAACCACCGAGGATCATAATTACAATTCCCTGAGCGGATAATACATTACTCCAATTGAATACTGCTTCCGGAGCCATTCCGACATCATAACTTATTCCTAAACCCTCTAAATCCTGGATGGTGGATTCTGAAATGGCAGCAACACCTCCGTCTGAGAGGAAGTTAGCAGCTATAAAACCTCCGATAATGGCTCCTGCTGCGAAAACCAAATTCCAAGAACCCTTCTTCCAATCATAATCGAAAAAAGAACTGAATTTTCCTGCTCCAGAAATAGAGCATACATCTCGCAATGTAGAGCTCACACCAAATTTTCCTCCCGATTTAAGCAAGAGAAACATGGTGATGGCGATGAGTGGACCCGATATATACCAGGGCCATGGTTGTGTGATGAAATCCATATGTAGTTAGATTGTCTTTTAAGTTATTTTTTAGTAATCGTACAAGCTGCATCCTCAGATTGCACATGGGGCAGAATTGTTTTCTTCAAGGCACCCATTCCCCCTTCCACATCGATCATATTGTGTATACCTCTTGCTTTCAATATAGAACTCGCAATCATAGAACGGTAACCTCCTGCACAATGGATGTAGAAAGTTTCATCATCCGTATATGCATCCATATTGTTGTTGATATCACTTAATGGAACGTTCTTCGCTTCAGGAAGATGGATGTTATTAAACTCAGATGGCCGTCTTACATCATAGATGACCGAGGTGTCATTGTAATGGTTTTCTGAGAAGTCATCTGCAGATACGCGCACTACCCTATCTATCTCTCTTCCCGACTCCATCCAAGCAGTAATACCACCTTGTAAACATCCTAGGGTATGATCGAATCCGACCCTAGACAACCTTGTAACAGCTTCTTCCCTCCTATCTTCTGGTACTATGAGAAGTATTTTCTGCTGTGTGTCCACTAGTAATTCTCCTACCCAAGGCGCAAAGCTTCCATCTAACCCAACGAAAATGCTACCCGGAATGTGTCCCTGCGCATACTCTCCTGGTTTTCTTACATCAAGGATAAGGACATCAGGATTAGAAGCAGCTTCGTAAAATTGATCTGGACTTAAGGCCGTTATGCCTCTAGATTTAACATCATCGAAGTCTTCATATCCTTGTTTATTCATTTTCACATTCATCGGAAAGTAAGCAGGTGGAGCTGCTAGACCGTCTGTTACTTCGTTGATAAATTCTTCTTTAGTCATGTCTGCTCTGAGTGCATAATTCATCTTTTTCTGATTACCCAGCGTATCCACAGTCTGCTTCATCATGTTTTTACCGCAAGCAGATCCAGCACCATGAGCAGGGTAAACTAAAGTAGAATCAGGAAGGGGCATAATTTTATTACGCAAGCTATCGTACGCCATTCCAGCAAGGTCCTCCATGGTCATGGAACCTGATTTCTGAGCGAGGTCTGGCCTTCCTACATCTCCTAAGAACAGTGTATCTCCAGTAAAAATGGCATATTCTATTCCTTCCGCATCCAGTAATAAATAGGTGGTACTTTCTAAAGTGTGGCCAGGTGTGTGCAATACCCTTAGTGTCAATGCCCCTATGGTAAACTCCTCCTGATCCTGAGCTATATGGGCTTCAAAACCAGGTTCTGCAGTGGGTCCATATACGATGGGTGCGCCTGTTTTCTGAGACAAGGTTACATGACCACTGACGAAGTCGGCATGAAAATGCGTCTCAAAAACATACTTTATCTGGGCGTTATCTCCTGCGGCTTTTTCAAGATAAGGGGCAACTTCCCTCAACGGATCAATTATGGCTGCTTCACCATTGCTCTCTATGTAATAAGCCCCTTGCGCGAGGCATCCTGTATAAATCTGTTCTACTTTCATGCTATCTTTTCATATAATGTTACACTTATCCATACAATCGAATATGCTTAACATTCTTCTATCAGCTAACCGGTAAAAAATGTGCTTACCCTGCTTCTCAGAATGAAGAATGCCATTGTCTTTTAATTTGCTCAAGTGGTGAGACATCATTGATATTTCACAAGGATGCTCTATCCGCTTACATATCGTAGATACATCTAGCGGTTCTTCGCTTTCAAGAACTTCGAGAATCTCCAATCGTGCAGGATGCGCGATCGTCTTAAGTAACTTAGCCGCGGCAATTAGTTTTACTGGACTAATCTGTCGTAAAGTCTCTTTCATCCTGCAATATATGAATATTTTAATATTTGTTCAATTATTCATTTATCCAACTCTAGGTTCTTTTTCATGTCTACCCTCCTCTATGTTTCAGACCAAACATGCTTACCTCCGCGTTTAATAAGACATCACATCATTATGGCGTTGAATAGAACAGGTAGAACTTTATTTATTCTAGGCTTATGATATATAATGATTCTGAGTAATTACTTTTACCGACAAAATGTAGCAAGCTGAAGAAAGATGAAAGCATATATAATTTATTGCCTTTAGAAGGGATACAATCCTTCAAGGAACTCTATGCTAAGTACAATTCCCTTGTCTACAATACGGCTTTAAACTTCACTAAGAACGAGGTAGACGCTGAAGAAGTTACGCAAGAAGTATTTATAAAAATCCACCTCAACTTAAAGAAATTTAAAGGCAACTCTACCTTGAAGACATGGATCTACAGAATAACCATTAATGCTTCTCTACAGCATATAAAGAAAAACAAGGTTACTTTCTTGCATATAGATGGCGACAGAAAATTAGAAACTCCTGACTTCAATCATCCCGGCGTAATACTAGAAAAGAAAGAAGACGCAATCATTCTATACAAGACATTAGAGATACTTCCCGATTCTCAAAAAACAGCCTTTATACTTAGTTACATAGAAGGTCTTCCTAGACAAAATGTAGCAGATATTATGGAAACAACATTGAAATCTGTAGAGTCCTTGCTGCAACGTGCGAAACATAAAATGAGGAAACATTTAATTAATTCATACCCTGAGCGAAGGAATTTCAAAAAAAAATGATCTAAATTATAAATGAATATGGAAACACCTAAATCAGAACAATGGATTGAAGATATCTTCTCAAGCATGGAAGGCAGTAGCAAAGCCCGTCCAGACAGCAACTTGTTCAGTAAAATTGAGGAAAGGCTGCAACATACGCAAGCACCTGTTATTGCAATGCCTAATCTAAAATATGCAATATCTGCTGCTTGTATTATCTTATTATTGAACATTTTCACCCTTCGGCAGATTTCTCAGTCCAACAATGATTCAGAATTTGAGACAAGATCATACTCGGAAAATGTTTCACACTTATTCTCTGATTTTAATCTCTACGAATAATGTCATACCATCAATTATATAAGTATAGCGCCTGGATAATGCTCATTCTGAATGTAGGCTTAATATCATTTTTCGTCATCAATAGGCCTACTCCTACTG
>CAZFJO010000027.1:15345-16833 GCA_964518915.1 uncultured Saprospiraceae bacterium | reverse complement strand
TGCAAGAAGTAAAATCAATTCTTCATGAAGACCAATTGCCTAACTTCTCAAAATTCATAGAACACCTTGTATCCAATTCTTTCTCTCCATCAAAAAAAGGTCCGCCACCGCCTAGAGGGCCTAGGAAAAGATAAATTATAAAACGACCACTATAAAACACTTCTAACCCTCCGATATGCTAGTAAATAAATTCAGTATACTCAGCTTACTAATTTTTATAGGTTGTTCTTCTCCAAAGAATGAAAAATCCAGTAGAGTAGATACACTTCCTTACTATAATGAAGCTACTTTTACGCCACACTGGATTGACCCAAGTTCCACTGAATTAGATACCTTTCATAAAATCTCTCCTTTTAAGGTCATCAACCAAGAAGGTCAGATGCTTACTGAAAAAAGTTTTACTAATAAAATATACGTTACAGACTTTTTCTTCACGACCTGTCCAGGAATCTGCCCCAAGATGACGGACAACATGGGTATATTGCAAGATGAATTTTTAGACGACAACGACATCCTTCTTCTATCTCATTCCGTTACTCCAGAGCGAGATTCTGTACACATCTTGAAAGAATATGCAGAAGGAAAAGGAGTCAATTCTAAAAGATGGCATCTAGTTACTGGAGAGCGAAGTGAAATTTATCGGTTAGGAAGACAAGAATACTTTATAGAGGAAGACCTAGGTTTAGAAAAAGATGCGGACGAGTTTCTGCATACAGAAAACTTTGTCCTTGTTGATAAGAACAGGCACATAAGAGGAATATATAATGGCCTAAATAAAACTTCAATCCATCAGTTGATTGCAGATATAAAGACATTAAAAAAGGAGTCGTAACTACTTATCAAATAAGCCATTCATTCACTTCAGATAAAAAGACGATTCTTTAGTCAATGTTGTCGTATAGAAAAGAGTGATTAGACCTAATGATCAGTCCTCAATCTTCCACTATATTAAAATGCTTACTTAATACCTAGAAACTATCCTAGACCACTCAATTTCATTGCTCGTTTATACCTCACCCTTGGACAAAAAAAATTCCGGGCGGGGAGCCCGGAACCCATAACAATAAACCAATCTCATACTATGATAAGATCTTGAAGTGATTTATATCATATCGTTAATTCCTATGTAACTCATTGAAAACCAGTACTTCAGCTTTTATTCAGTCCATAGCTGTGGCTATGAACTTCTTAAAGAGCCTCGCCCTGAATTCCAAGCAGTTACATATCCTTTTAACATATGATAGTAATTCACTTCAGATAAAAAGACGATTCTTTAGTCCATGGTATCGAATAGAAAAGAATGGATAGACCGTATGGTCAGTCCTCAATCTTCCACTATATTAAAATGCTTACTTAACACCTAGAGACTACCCTAGTCCACTCCATCTCCTTAATTGAGACATACACTACCAAGGGTGTAAATCTCACCCTTAGACAAAAAAAATTCCGGGCGGGGAGCCCGGAACCCATAACAATAAACCAATCTCA
>CAZFJO010000027.1:11017-15245 GCA_964518915.1 uncultured Saprospiraceae bacterium | reverse complement strand
AAAAGACGATTCTTTAGTCAATGTTGTCGTGGAGAAAAGAATTGTTAGACCTTATGGTCGGTGCTTCATCATCCACACTTACCTTAAAGGAAGACAATCCTTCGTTTCTCACTCTGCGTTTCTCCTCTAAAGAAACATTTCTTCTCTGATAAGCTGGAGTTGTTTCCATATCAGAAATGATCTGAGGATTATCAAGCGGCTTAGTAGACTGATTTCTCAGATACTCTCTTCTAGCTGCCTCCATATCTCTCGTACGTTGCTCATCTTCCATTTCAGGAGCTGGAGCTGTAGTCATGTCCTGACCACCATCTAAGTCAAATACCGGTGATTGTCTGGCAAATGTTTCAACTTTCTTTCTCACATCCTGCTCATCGAAATCGATGGTTACAGCAGCTGGAGATTCTGGTATTTCAAACTGGATCGGCTGCTTCATAGAAGGCTCGTCATCTAGCGATACTTTAATCTTCTCTTCTACAGGTTCGACTTTCTGTTTTCTATTGTGTCCTTCTCCGAATCCCGTAGCAATTAATGTGATAGAGATTTTCTCACCGAGTGATTCGTCCCTACAATTTCCCCAGACCAGGTCTGTACCATATCCTGCTTCTTCTTGCACATAATCGGTAATCTCACCGATCTCATCCATGGTTACTTCCTTGGTTCCAGAAGTAATATTTAGTAGAATATGTTTCGCTCCTCTGATGTCGTTGTCTTCAAGCAACGGAGAACTAAGAGCATCGCTGATTGCCTTTCTTGCACGGTCCTCTCCTTCTGCCATAGCGTTACCCATAATGGCTACTCCGCTTCTTCTCATGACGGTATTTACGTCTTCGAAATCTACGTTGACATATCCAGGTACAGTAATGATTTCTGCGATACCTTTTACTGCCGTTGTAAGTATTTCATCCGCTTGCGCAAATGCATCTGAGATTGCCAGATTACCGAATATCTCTCTCATCTTATCGTTAGAGATAACAAGGATGGCATCGACATTGGACTTGAGTTGCTCTAAACCTTCTAGGGCTTGTCGTTGTCTCTTCAGTCCTTCGAACTTAAAAGGAAGCGTAACAATACCTACAGTCAATATACCTTCTTCTCTTGCTGCTTTAGCGATGATCGGCGCGGCACCTGTTCCGGTTCCACCTCCCATACCTGCAGTAATGAAAAGCATCTTGGTATTTTCATTGATAAACTGTCTTACTTCATCTATGGATTCTATACAAGCTTCCTTGCCTACTTCAGGCTTGGTACCCGCACCACGGCCATCTGTAAGTAGAGGCCCTAGTTGAATCTTGATGTTGACAGGACTATTATCCATTGCTTGATTGTCCGTATTGCATATGGCGAAATCAACGCCTGTGATGCCCTGCTGGAACATGTGTCCGACAGCGTTACCACCACCTCCACCGACACCGACAACCTTTATGATGGATCTTTCTTCGTTAGGAATATCGAATAACATGATATATGATTTTAGTTATGTTGAGTCAATTAGAATTAAAAGTCAGAATCTTGCTTAGGATCGAAAAAGTCTCTAGTGATGGCATAAATTTTATTGTACCACTTAGATTCTCCGCCGACAGAAGGAACAGTATTGGTTACCGTAGCTCCTGAATCAGCCATCACTTCCATTTCCACGAAAGAGCGATCCATATTTTCTATAGAAGTCTTGAGTAGCCCTACTGCTGTTGCGTAGATAGGACTAGCCAGTTGCTTGGTATATCCATGAGCAAGATGCTCGACAGGTCTACCGATTCTAGTGTGCATGCCTGTATGGTAATTACTGAGTAAGTCTATGTGTCTAAGCATAGAACCTCCTCCAGTCAAGACCAAACCAGCAAGCAACTTGTTTTCGTATCCAGACCTCTTAATCTCGAATAAGATGTGATCGAAGATCTCTTCTACCCGAGCTTGTATGATTCTAGAAAGATTCTTCTCTGAAATCTCGGAAGGTTCTCTTCCATTGATTCCAGGTATCGTAATTATTCTATTGTCAAAAATTTCTTCTGCAAGTGCAGAACCAAACTTAACCTTTAGCTTTTCTGCTTGGTTAAGGAGTACACTACATCCTGCTTGGATATCCTTAGTTATGACATTTCCTCCGAATGGAATGACTCCTGTGTGTCGGATTATTCCATCCTTAAAGACAGTTACATCGGTGGTTCCACCTCCGATATCTATCAAGACAACACCGGCTTCTTTTTCTTCTTCATTCAAGACAGCTGCAGAAGAAGCAATCGGCTCAAGCGTCATGTCTGCTACTTCCAGTTCGCCTTTCTCAACACATTTCATTATGTTTCGAGAAGCCGTTATCTGGCCTGTTATGATGTGAAAATTAGCCTCCAATCTTATGCCTGCCATTCCCACGGGATCGATGATGTCTCTCTCATCGTCAACCGTAAATTCTTGCGGTATTACATGGAGAATTTTCACTCCTGGCGGCAGCACAAGCTTGTGCATGTCTCTAATTAATTTCTTTACGTCGTCTTCACTGATTTCCGTGTGGGCATTGTCTCGTGTCAGCAGTCCGTGGTGGTGAAGACTCTTGATGTGCTGACCAGCTATGCCTACGTGTACAACTTTAAACTTGCACCCAGCATTGCGCTCAGCTTTCTCAACAGCTTCTCTGATAGATCTCACCGTCTTATCAATATTGATAACGACTCCCCTGGAAACTCCTTCAGATTTTACTGTGCCGACTCCGAGAACTTCGATCTTGCCGTACTCGTTCAGTCGACCAGCTATAGCACATATTTTAGTGGTACCTATGTCCAGTGCTACTGCGATTTCATTCATTTGAATAAGCTTATCATCCATAATCAGATATGTTAATATGGTTTATAAATTATGTCTCTATATGTCACTATAGATTCAATCATCTTTCTACTTTTTCTACCACTACCTGCCCCTTAGTATCAAGTTTCAGTGTGGCGTATTTACTCCAGCCTGCCTTAGGCAGACCATCCTTGTAGAAGTACTTTAGTTTAGTAAAGTTCTCCTTAATGTTATCTGCATGCATCGCAATTTTGGCCCTTCCCACTTTAGGAACTAAAGTCAACTTACCTGATGCCTCTACATCGATCTGCTCGATCAATGACCGCAGAAATTCATCCCCTTTTATTTCTTTTAGAACCGTGTAGACATCTTTCAATCTGCTGTCTTTCTTCCGGTTTATTAAATCCTTGTCGTAAGGTTCAACCTCTCCAGTCACGACGGGAACCCTGACCGTATGATTCAAGCGAGAATGGATTTTATTTCCTTCGTCATCTAGGTAATAACTGATGTCTCCTTGCATGACTCTTCCGATGATATTCTTCTGGATCACCCTTACATGAATATCATCATTGCTGTCTACATATACGTCCGCCTCTTTTACACGATCATCTTCGTCGAGCAATCTTTCGAGGTTGATTAAGTCTACGCTTTCTATGGTTGCCATCCGGATGTCGTACCCTAGATGATTGTTGAAAAGGGTCACGATATCCTTAGAAGTTATCAACTTTCTTTCTCCTTGAGGTGTAGAGATCGAGATCTTAACCTCATTGAGTTCGGCGTTGCCTTTTCTTACAATTGAAAAATAAGTCAATAGTAGAAGTAACAATAGAGATATTGTCCACGCTAGGGTAGATTGTGTCTTGCTTATATGTTTACTTCTTCTGCTCATCTATCTTGCAACCATTTTATAATCTGTTTTCGAAAAACATCAATATCTCCAGCCCCGAGGGTCATCAGGATATCGAATTGTCTTTCTTTTAATTCTTTCAATAAATCGTTCTTTTCAATCAGTACCACATTTTCATTTTTCATAAGCCGCTTGATGCTTTCCGATGTTACTCCAGGAATCGGCAATTCTCTTGCTGGATATATCGGTAAGAGAATTATTTCATCTAGTTTATCTAGCGCTTCCGCAAATCCCTCCTTGAAGTCATCCGTCCTACTAAATAAGTGAGGCTGGAATACACCCAGAACTTTCTTCTCCGATGCATAGCTTCTAGCTGTATGTATCGCTGCATCTAACTCAGTCGGATGGTGGGCATAATCATCTACATAGGTTATTTCCTTATCCGCATAGAGTACTTCCCATCTTCTTGCTATTCCTTGAAAAGTAGAAACTCCTACCGAAACAAGATTCAAGTCGCAACCTACTTGAGCTACTGCTGCCATGGCCGCACAGGCGTTCTCTAGATTGTGTCTTCCGGACATAGCCGAAGCCACTTCTATTGCCTGTTCC
>CAZFJO010000027.1:0-10917 GCA_964518915.1 uncultured Saprospiraceae bacterium | reverse complement strand
CCCATAGATATCTAAGTGATCTGGGTCCATAGACAACAGGATACTTATCGTAGGTGATAGCTGGTGAAACGATCGATCATACTCGTCGGCTTCCGTTACCATCCACTCGTTGCCATAATTCAGATAATTCGTCCCTTCTTCTGCAGGGATTCCTCCCAGAATTGCAGAGAATGGAACATTACATGTCTTAAGCAAGTGGGCTATCAAGCAACTTGTAGTCGTCTTACCATGGGTGCCAGCTACGGCAATGGTCGGAACATGGGCACTTATATAACCCAGTGCTACAGATCGCTTTATTACCTCATAACCTTGAGCTGAATAATGTTGCAACTGTGGATGATCCTGAGGAATGGCCGGGGTGTAAATCACAAGATCTACATCCTTAGGCGCATGTTCTACAGCGTCATCATATATTATGTCAATGTGTTCGCTCACCAACTTTTCAGTGAGGATTGTTTTTGTTTTATCATAACCGGATACCGAAATATCTAGGCTATGTAAGTATCGGGCTATGGCACTCATGCCTATGCCACCTATACCTATCATATATACCTTCTTGTAAGTGGTTATGTCCATACCTACTAGGAAGGTTTAATCATGTCAATAATTTCGGAAGCGATGCTATCTGCGGCATCTTCCTTTCCGAGTGCTCGTATGGCCTGTGCCATTCGATTCTTTTTTTCTTCATCTCCCAGCATCGATACTATAGAAGGAATTAATTCTTCCTTGAGTGTAGTATCTGTGACTAGGAGGGCAGCATCTCTTTCTACAAGAGCCATGGCATTCTTAGTCTGATGGTCTTCTGCCACATTAGGAGAAGGCACTAGAATAGCAGGTTTCTCTGTCAGGGCCAGCTCTGAAATTGTCAGTGCTCCAGCTCTACATACTACTATGTCAGACGCTCGATAGGCTGCTGCCATATCATCGATGAAAGCAGAACAATGGACATGACTCAATCCAGCCGTATCGCTATTCTTATAATCATCATAGTAAATCTTTCCGCACTGCCAGATGAAATTAACATTGCTCATCTTTTCAATGGCCGCCGTATTTTCTCTCATTGCGACATTGAGTGTTCTGGCTCCGAGGCTTCCTCCGAAGAGTAAGACTGTCTGCTGGTCTGCATCTACCCCACATTTCTTTCTTGCATCTTCTACAGATAAATTGTGATCGTAGACAGACTTTCTGACTGGATTACCCGTAAAGGTTAACTTCTCTGCCGGAAAGAAACGCTCCATTTTAGGGTAAGCAACGCAGATCTTATCTACCCGCTTAGCAAGAAGCTTATTCGTAATTCCAGCGTAAGAATTCTGTTCTTGTATCAAGGTGGGTATACCCATTCCAGATGCCACATGCAACACGGGACCGCTGGCATAACCTCCAACCCCAATCACAACTTCTGGCTTAAATGCCTTGATAATCTTACGGGCTTTCCACAAGCTAGAAACCAGCTTAAACGGAAAGATCAAATTCCTTTTTGTCAATTTCCTATCGATGCCTGATATCCACAGACCTTCTATAGGGTATCCCGCTTTCGGGACTTTTTCCATTTCAATTTTCCCTTTCGCTCCTACGAATTGAATCTCCACATCTGGAATTCTTTTCTTCAATGCTTCTGCAATGGCCAGGGCTGGAAATATATGTCCACCTGACCCTCCTCCACTAATTATTACTCGCATGTTCCTCTATTTTTTCAAGCTCTATTCGCTTCTCCTTCGCTTCTTCTACGTACCTACTTACACTTAGGATAATTCCTACTGAAATACAGGTAAATAGAATCGACGTTCCACCCCAACTTACCAGCGGCAATGTTACTCCTGTCGCTGGAAGTAGTTGTACGGATACGGCAATATTTGCGAAAGCTTGAATAACAATATTAAGACACAGACCCATCGCAAGGATGGCACCAAATGCCTTAGGACATTGAGTAACGATGCTGATGCATCTAAACAACAACCAGAGGTATAGACCGATAATGATCATACCCCCGAAAAAGCCATATTCCTCACAGACGATGGCATATATAAAATCTGCAAATGCAGAATAGAGAAAATTCTTCTGAACACTGTTACCTGGACCTACTCCGAAAATACCGCCATCCGCGATCGCTTTCTTAGAGGACAATACCTGGGCATTGCTGTCCGGCGCGTAAGCGAAATCTGTAATCCTTGTCATCCAGGTTTCTAACCTTGTAAACTCTGGAAAAACAGTTCCTATGATAATCAGTAATGAAAGCAATAGTACCCCTGCAAGTAAAAGAAGGAATACATACTTCAGGGAGATTCTTCCTATAAACATCATCATCATACACGTTGCGAACAGCAACATTGCCGTTGATAAATCCGCTGGGGCAATTAAGCCACATACGATGAATACCGGCACAATGATCGGTAAGAAAGCTCCTTTTAAATCTTTTATATACTCTTGCTTAGACGCAAGAGATCTCGCCACGAATATGATCAAGGCAAGCTTAGCGAAATCGGATGTCTGGAAATTCATATTGATCCAGGGTATGGTAATCCAGCGATTAGCCTCGTTAACAGACTCTGTAAAAAACAAGGTGAATATTAATAGCGGAATCGCTATAAACAAGAGCAATGGCGCAATCTTATTGTATTGCATATAATGCAACCTATAAGAAAAATAGGCCATGCCTCCACCGATACATAACATAACAAGATGCTTAAATAAGTAATATTCTGTATTACCATCTCTAAACTTAAATGCCATGCTACTGATAGAGCTATACACGGAAAGTAGAGATACGATAAAAAGGATAGCTACGACGAGCCACACGATTTTATCGCCTTTTAAATTCTGATATGCTTTAACTATAGCTGTCAATATGTAGTTTTCTTTCTTTTAATTTTATGATTCATTTTAACCGATTAATCTGGTAACTGCTTCCCGAAATTGGTCGCCTCGATCTATGTAATTTTTAAATAAATCGAAGCTCGCGCATGCTGGTGATAACAATACAGTTCCTCCAGGTTCTGCTAGAGCACTTGCCATCTTTATGGCTTCATCAACCTGGTCGGTCTCCAGCACATCTGTTACTTGATCACTGAAATAATCAATCAACTTCTGATTGTCAATACCGAGGCAGATAAGTGCTCTAACCTTATGGTGGACAACCTCTTCAATGAAGGCATAATCATTACCCTTGTCTACACCACCAGCTATCCATATCACGGGCCCCACTACTGCTTCCAGCGCATAAAATACGGCATCGACGTTGGTCGCTTTACTGTCGTTGATCCACGACACCCCGTCGGAGGTTACAATAGTTTCCAGGCGATGAGGGAGATTTCGAAAAGTTTTGAGACCTAAATCGAGTTTTACATCCGTACATCCCATCGTCTGAATGGCCTTAATGACACAGCACGCATTGAAGAGATTGTGTCTACCAATTAATCTTATGTCAAAATTACGAGTCAACTCCTGTGAGTAAACTCCATCTATATATTCTTGTTGCCGTATCGAAATACGGGTAACTTCTTTATCTTCATCAGGAAGACGAGTGACTATTTCAGTATCATCTCCATTATAAATAAATACATCTCCTGCCTGCTGATTCTCAATCAATCTGAATTTAGCTCTAGCATAATTTTCTAGACTGTATCCATAGCGATCCAGATGGTCTGGAGTAATGTTTAATAGTATAGCAATGTCTGGTCTAAAATCTATGATGTCATCCAACTGGAAAGAACTCAGTTCGAGGACCATCCATTTCGGTTGTCGATCACAGATTATGCGACAGAAACTCTCACCTATATTACCTCCTATCTCTAAATCTGCTTCCATCTCCTTCAGCACATGACCCAGCATACCTGTAGTAGTTGTCTTGCCGTTGCTTCCTGTGATTCCTATGATTTTTCCATCATAATAATGGTAACCATACTCAATCTCAGAAACTACTGGAATACCTAGTTTCTTTAAGTCAATAATCAAGGGTACTGTACCTGGAACCCCAGGGCTCTTGATAATGACATCGCTACTTTTCAGCCTTTCAATTGTATGTCCCTTTTCTTCAAAAGGGATATTGTGTGCAAGTAATTCTTGCTTGTATTTCTCTTTTATAGGTCCACCATCGGAAAGGAAAACTTCTTTTCCTAGATGACTCGCTAGTAAGGCTGCCCCTACTCCACTTTCACCGCCACCGATTATGGCCACTTTTTCCCACATCACCTCACTTTAAGAGTGGTTATGGTTATAATTGCAAGTACAACGCCCACTATCCAGAATCTAGTCACTATTTTAGATTCATGAATCCCCAGTTTCTGGTAATGGTGATGCAAGGGCGACATCTTAAATATTCTTCTTCCTTCGCCGTATTTCTTTCTTGTATACTTAAAGTATGATACCTGCATCACTACGGAGAGGTTCTCCACAACGAAGATTCCACAGAGGATTGGTATCAACCATTCTTTTCTAATCAGCAAGGCCATAACTACAATGATGCCTCCGATGGTCAGGCTTCCTGTATCCCCCATAAATACCTGTGCAGGATGACAATTGTACCAGAGGAAGCCGATACATGCCCCTAAGAAACAGGCTGCGAATATGACCAATTCACCAGAATCAGGTAGGTATAATATATTGAGATAATCTGCGATGATGGTATTACCAGACACATAAGCTAGCACTCCTAGTGTAGCTCCTATTATGGCTGACACCCCTGTCGCTAAACCATCGATTCCATCGGTAAGGTTAGCCGCATTAGACACAGCAGTAACAATCAATATACATAGAGGTATGAAAACAATCCATGCCCACTTATCCTTATTGTCTCCCATAAATGATAGTAGATCAGAATACTCGAATCTATTTCCCTTGAGGAAAGGAATATTAGTCATGGTCGTCTTGACATAAGCAACTTCTTTTACCACAGGCTCTCTGTTGATACCTGGGACCTGCGCTTCAAAGCTCTTCACTATTTCATATCCACCATCTCTGGCTTCATCGATATCCATCCTTACGACAACATCGTCATGCATAAGCATAACCACACCCACGAGTAAGCCTAATCCTACTTGTCCGATTACTTTAAAGATGCCTTTAAGACCATCTTTATTCTTACGAAACACCTTGATGTAATCATCGGCGAATCCGATCAACGCCATCCACACCGTCGTGATAATCATCAGGATGATATAGATGTTGTCCAATCGTGCAAATAACAGACAAGGTATCAATGTACCTAGGATGATTATAAACCCTCCCATGGTAGGTGTACCTTCCTTCTCCTTCTGACCGTCTAGACCTAAGTCCCTGACCGTCTCTCCCACTTGCAATCTTTTCAAAGAACGAATGATCCTACCTCCGAAAACCAGAGATATGATCAATGAAACAATAATTGCTGCGCCTGATCTGAAGGAGAGATACTGAAATAGACCAGCACCTGGCCAGTCACCTGTTTCTCTCAAATAATCAAATAAGTAATACAGCATGTATAGTAATATCTATTAGTCAACTTTAATTTTTTAGGTTTATAAATTCCAAGTTTTAAAAACTTAACAGCGCAGTAGGTATACCGAGTCTTTACCCGCATGGACCTGCTGCGACTGTTAAAACCAACCTGAGAATGATAATAGAACCTAATCTTTAGTCATGGCAGACAGTAGGTCTGCAACAACTTTTTTATCATCGAACGGAAACTTCTTTCCGTTTATATCTTGATATTTCTCATGCCCTTTTCCGGCGATGAGAATTACATCCTGCCCTTGTGCAAGTCGACATGCAGTCTTGATCGCTTGCTTGCGATCGGTTATCCGCAGTACGTTTTCTTGCATTATATTTTCTATTCCTTCTTCCATCTGATCTAGAATTTCTTCTGGATCTTCGGTTCTAGGATTGTCGCTGGTCAGGATACAAGTATCCGACCCTCGGTTAGCAATCTGTGCCATGATGGGTCGCTTCGTTTTATCGCGATCTCCACCACAACCGACAACCGTTATAATTTTTGCCTGTGGAGCCTTCACCTCCTGAATGGTAGCAAGCACATTCTTCAGTGCATCTGGTGTATGTGCATAATCTACAATCGCAGAAACTCCGAGCCTATCTTCTTTTACCACATCGAATCGTCCCTCTACACTACCTTGAGAACTCAAGGCTATCAGTACTTCATCTGATTTCATCCCTAACTCTATGGCTATAGCATACACCAGCAATAAGTTGTAGGCGTTAAACTTTCCGCAGAGCGGAAAATGGACATTGATTCCATTGATATCCATGTGTAATCCTGACAATGAATTCTGCAACACCTTTCCTTTATAATCGGAAGGCGTGGTCAATCCATAAGAACGTTTTCTTGCCGACGTATTCTGAAGCATTACACCCCCATTTCGATCGTCAACATTCGTTATTGCGATGGCCTTTTCAGGCAAATGATCAAAAAACTTCTTCTTAGCTTCCAGGTACTCTTTAAAAGAGCCATGGTAATCTAGATGGTCATGTGTCAGGTTAGTAAAACCTGCTATATCGTATTCCAATCCAGCTATTCTTCCTTGATCAATCGCGTGTGAACTGACCTCCATAATGGCGTAGTCACAACCTTCTGTTACCATCTCCGCAAGAACACCATTGAGTGTCACAGGATCTGGAGTCGTCAGGGTCGCAGAGCTTGATTTCACTCCGATCGTGTTCTTGATCGTAGAAAACAATCCAGCCTTGTACCCCAGCGAGGTAATCAGATTATGTAGAAGTGTGGCGACGCTGCTTTTACCGTTGGTCCCAGTAACACCAATCAAATTCAAATTGCTACTAGGCTTTCCGTAAAAATTGTGCGCCAAGTTTCCTATAAACTCTTCGGCACGTGTATAATGTACCATTACCACATCTTCCCATGATCTATCAAGCAGATACTCCACAAAGAAGATTCGAGAACCCGCTGCGTAGGCGCTATCTATAAATTCGTGCCCGTCTCTTGCCGATCCTTTCTTAGCTATAAATGCTATTCCAGGACCTGCCAGACGGGAATCTAGCGTAATGCCTTTCAGCTCGGCCTCCCTCTCTCCCTCTATGCGGAGGATATTTTTTTCGGGCAGTATGTCAAACAACTTTTGTGTACTCAATTGTACATGTATTCTTAAATGATCTAATCCAATACCAACTTGATGGGCATGCCATCGTTTTTCTTTCCGGGTGCGAGCGACTGAGTAAGCACTTTTCCTACTCCTTCTATACTTACACCTATTCCTAGATTTTCGAGAACATAAAGTGCATCTCGCACTCCCATTCCTCGTACATCTGGGATGAGTGATTTTTTTATTTTCTTAGCATCAATAATCATCTTTGATTCGAATGGATCAACTTCAACCCATGTGGATTTACTTTTATTTTTATAGCCTAGATTCACATAATCGAAAATGGCTTGATAATCTTTTTTATACCCCACTCCAGATGATGGCAACTTAGGTCCATCAAGGCTTTCATTGAGGTAGGCTATTTCTTCTTGTATCTCTAAATCCAAGTAGGTTACCTTCTCTGCAATCTCCTTAAAAACTGGAGCCGCTACACTACCTCCATAGTACTTTCCTTTAGGTTCGTATATAACAACCATGATGGAGTACTTCGGTGCTTCAGATGGAAAGTACCCGGCGAAAGATGCATTATATCTCCGCTCTCCTTCTTCTGCATACCCGACAACCGCTGTTCCTGTTTTACCAGCCATGGTTACCATGTCTGACCTTAGGTTCTTAGCTGTTCCTCTTTCGACAACACCTTCTAGCAACTTCTGTGCTTTGGTCACTGTATTGCTCGAAACAATACTGTGATTCAACACACGAGGTTTAAAATTTTTCACAATTTCAGACCTCCTCTGTACAGAAGAAACCAAGTAAGGCTTCATCATCTTTCCACCATTAGCTACTGTATTGTAAATATTCAATACTTGTAGGGGTGTCATGTGTAATTCATATCCATGTGACATCCAAGGAACTGTTGTTCCATACCATATTTTTTTATCCTTTACAGGATCTTTTATATACGGCTTGGGTTCTCCTTTAATTTCAATACCTACAGACTTCGTAAAACCGAAATCACTTAGATATTTCACAAATTGTTTTCTGCCTTCTTTATCACCGAAAACTTCCTGAGCTAGAGAAGCGATCCCTACATTAGAAGAAATCTCAAAAGCCTCCTCTAGGTTGGAAAACGTAATTCCATGTTGATGAGAATCATACATCCATCTGTCATAAAATTTCTTTTTCCCTCCGTGCAGGTTAACCTTAGTATCTAGATCAACTTCTCCGCTTTCGAGCATGGCGAGCGTACTCGCAAGCTTAAAAGTAGAGCCAGGTTCTGAAGTCCGACCGACTGCATAATTGTACACTTCTGCCAGTCCTCCACCTTCTGTTCTACCTAGATTAGCGATGGCTTTTATAGCGCCTGTTTTCACCTCCATAACCATGGCGGTTCCAGCATGTGCTTCGTATGTGTTCAATGCTGAAGACAAGGCCTGGTGAGCGATGTCTTGCATCGTAACATTGATGGTCGTATGCACATCATCTCCTCTTTTTACCTCATGTTCCATCAGGTCGTGGTACGGAACCCATACACCTCCAGCAACTTGCCTCATAAGTCTCTGCTCTTCTGGCCCCTTCAATTGCTTATCGAAGGCCTCTTCCAACCCTACCTTAGTGGCGTTTTCGCGATCAGTACCGATGGTTCTGCTCCCTAACTGGCCAAAAGGTTTTTCTCTCCGACTTGTCCTAGTGACAATCATTCCTCCTCTATACTTTCCTTCCTTTAATATCGGAAGAGACTTATAGGCTTCTACAAGATCCGCATCTACGTTCCTAGCAATAAGCAAGTATTGATTTTTATCCTTTCTTGCTTTATTGAGTCGAGCATACCAATCCCCGACCCCTTGAATGTGATTGAGTTTTTCTGCTAGCTCCGCCATCTGCGCATCCCATAGCGATTGCTTGGATGTCTTTGTATCCATTCGTATTTCAAAGAACGGTAGCGTGGTTGCCAGAAGACTCATATCATCGGAATAAATACTTCCGCGATCTGCCATCTCTGTCCTCCACTGTATATGGTCAGCCCCTTTGGCCTTCCACTGATCTCTTTCTACTACAGAAATCAAGAACACACGATACAGGATAATAATGGCGAATACCACAAACGTAAACATCACCACATAAGCCCGTACAAGAAGTTCTTTCTTCCTATCCATCTTCTCTTAATTCTTTTCTACTTTAATTCGTTTCGGCAACTTCTTGCCTGGACGCAATCCACTCGCTTGAACATCTCTTTCAATCTGCGACTGGGTGCTCCCGTACATAATCTCCTTCTTGATTTTCATATATTTCCACTCAGCATCCTTAACATCTTTTTTCAAAGACTCTATGCGACGGAGATTATGTTCGGCAGCATGGGCGTTGGAAATATAGAGCACTGCAAGCAATCCTATGAAACATAGGAAAGGCAGGTTCACATAGATCCACTCAACCCATTTGAATTTGAAATTTGTAGTTTTCTTATTTTGGACAACTGCCATATATTAAAATCTAAACCTTTGACGCTATTCTTAATTTTGCACTTCTTGCTCTACTGTTTCTCTTCATCTCTTCTTCCGAAGGCAATATTATCTGCTTGTTCACCACCTTTAAAGGGCGATGAATTCTGCCGTAATCATCCTTTAACTGATCTCCATGTACATTACCGGTCTTGATCAACTTCTTGACCAATCGATCTTCCAGAGAATGATACGATATAACCACTAGCCTACCACCCGGCCTCAGAAGGTCAACCGCCTGATGAAGTGCATCTGTTAAGACACCTAGTTCATCGTTAACCTCCATGCGGATAGCCTGATAGACTTGCGAATAATATTTCAATTTAGGGCCGACGATCGTGGAATCTAAGACATCATTAAGCTGTTGCGCTGAAACCAGAGGTTTCAACTTTCTAGCTTGCACAATTTTCTGAGCGAGGGTTTTCGCATTCCTCACTTCACCGTACTTACTGAACACATCCTGAAGTTCTTGCTGACTATAAGTAGCCACAACCTTTTTAGCATCGAGCGGTGATTGCTTATTCATCCTCATATCAAGATCTGCTTCGAATCGATATGAGAACCCACGCTCATCGTCATCTAATTGATGCGACGAAACACCGAGATCCATAAGGATTCCATCTACTTGCTCCACTCCATAAACCTTCAACCATCGCTGCATGTAGCGAAAATTAGAGGGAATGAAAGTGAAATTTTCAGAAGCAACTTCATTCTTGCGTGCGTCTTCATCCTGATCAAAGCCATACAGATGCCCTTTGGCATCTAGCCGTTTTAAAATCGATTTGGAATGTCCTCCAGCCCCGAAGGTTGCATCTACATAGACGCCATCCGGCTGGATGAGTAATGCCTCAATGGACTCATCTAGAAGAACAGGTATGTGATAATCAGACATATCAGAATCAGAGATCTGTAGCCGGATTCCCGAAGACCTCATGTGCCAATTGACTGAAGTCATCTGGCTCACGATTCAATTCTAACAGGTAATTTTCTTTGGACCAGATCTCTACTTGCTCTTGATAAGCAAATAAGATCACTTCTTTCTCTAAGTCAGCATGCTCTATCAATCCCTTAGGAATTAAAACCCTATCGGAATTATCTAGTACCAACTCTGATGCCCCTCTGTAAAAATACCTTATGAACTGCCTGTGTGTTCTGTTGTAGTTGTTGAGCCTTTGGTTTATTTCTTTCGTCTTTTTATCCCAAACATCTTTGGGGTAAAACATGAGGTTTTTTTCAAAACCTCTATTAATCGCAAAAATCAAATTATCTCCTGAGCCGAGTTGCTTAATCAATGCAGAGGGTAAGCGCAATCTGCCCTTAGCATCTAATTTGCATTCGTATTCTCCTTTCAGGTGGTTGATCATTTCGACTTTGTGCGAATAATGATATAAATG
>CAZFJO010000026.1:5907-22100 GCA_964518915.1 uncultured Saprospiraceae bacterium | reverse complement strand
ATAACTTGCTTATATCCACATATATTCTGTAGCAAATGTCATGTTTTTTCTAGTATTGCTTCATAATCTGATTCGAAAATAGAAAATCTATGGGACTCGGTATATAGATGTGCTTGCTATTATCTAACAAGTAATATTGTATGCCTTATCTGCCGGGAAAATAAAAACTGTGGTTTAAAATGATTCGTTGAGTGAGGTATCTGCATAAAGATGAGCGGAAATACATGATGCTTTAAGTACGACTCAGCATAGAGGTTACTTATCTCCTATACCTGGTTCTATATACCCATTGTATTTTTCCTTAGAGATGATGTCCGCAAGCCCAGCGAAGAACCATCTTTTAGGATCGTCCGTTAAAGGGTGCCCTTCTGCAGTAAAACCGGTGGGATAGTCTTTTTCTATCCATACATAATAACGTTGGTGGCGGTTGAAGTCAATTTCTGATTCTCCTTGCTTGATCATCGTAACATGCCAACCATGCATCCCTGATCCTCGGTCTGTGTAGCGGCCGATTATAATCCTAGGAGCGTCGGTTTCATTTTTTTTAAGATAAGCATCAGGCCTGATCGTGCTTACAGCCATAGATGGTTCTATTCTGGTTTCTACCTTATAGTCGGTATGTTCTCCTGAGGTTTTCCACTCACTGTCCCTTAGTCGTCGTAGCAACAGTAACTCTTGTAATGAAGAATCATGTGTAACCATAAGGGGCGTCTTATAGTTGTATTCTGACCGTGCCTCCAGCGTCGGTTGAAGTTTAGTTTTTTTAGGCGTTGCCACCATCCAGAATCCTATGGCCGCTATCACCAGTAAGCATAACAATACAAGTACAGTTGTTGATGTCATTTTAATCAATGTCTGGAAATTCTATAGTGATGATTCGCTGTTTTATCTAAACTTGTAAAGTATTATTATCTTCTAAAGGTATAATAATTATAGGTTCTCTTGTATGAATCTTGTAGCTAGATATCTGTAATTATATGGATTGTATTCTACATTAGCTTGACATCGGTTGTCGGGTGTTCTAGTTTTGGTCTAATCGATTTATAACATAATCTAGGGGTTCATCGCTCCCTTTTATTAGACCTGGAAGCGTGAGAGGGATTTCTATGTCAGGGTATATTCCGTATCCTTTTTTTACATTGGTATCTTTTACATAGCGATTTATTTTTACAAAAGAGATTAGTATTTTAATTCCTGAATTAGGCAAGGTATATATGATAGGGTATCCACCGGTCTGGGTGTAATACCCTCCACCAGCTTCTTCTCCTACAAGTGTAATGCCTTGGTTTTTACAGAATAGAGCAAAACTAGAACCTGCCGAAAATGTTTTACCACTTATCAATACATAGACCTTACCTTTAAATCTTTTATCCTTAGGAATCATAAATGCCTCATTTTCATCCGAATCGGATATCCACTCATTTCCTTTTTTTGTAGCGCTCTTATAGTACTCTTCAAAAAAGGATTGATATGTATATCCATTAACTAAGTTCTGGCCGTGACCCATTTCTGGTAAACTAGAAGTGGCGACGCTGGTTGAGATCCGTTGCTTGAATGGTCGACTTGCTATATATGAAAAAGCATCTATGCAGTTTAAGGGATAGCCACCTTCGTTGTGTCTAATATCTATAATGAGATTTTCAGTCTTGCCGTATTCAATCTTTTCATAAATGCCTGCCAGTGTTTCTCGGAACTTATCAGGATCTAACTGAAATGAATGCATCGTGAGCACTGCGGTTTTTATTGAATCAATGAAGTATAGAAAAGGTTCTTTATTGCCCAAGGTGTTTTTTACAAAGTCTGGTTTATTTGCTGCCTTATGGTAAATAGAGAAGTACGAATTCCTGTTGACGAATCGACGGCCTATACTTTCAAAAGGTTGACTTTCTATTTCCTTAATGGCAACTTCTTTATTATGGATCTTATAGGCAACCCTAAAGGAGTCGCTGTATCCGAATTCGTATAGGTATGGAATACTGAATTCGCGTTCAATCTGTCTGTCTTTCTTACTTGTATTATACCCATCTGAAGGGGCATATTTGAGTAGCTTCTGTCTGATATCTGTGGCAGCGATACCATTTATTGAAATTATTTCAGCGCCTACTGGAATTCCAAAGTCATCTGTATCGGTATAAAATTTCTCGTCGATTATTTTTAGCAGCAACGGAAATAGATAAGGTATCGATTCTAGTTGAGGGCGCATAACTATTAAATGTCCATCTCTGGTATAATCTGTCAGTTCAGATAAGGACTTGTATAGGTCTACGTTGTTCTTGATTGAATTTATTTTCTCTTTTTCAAAGAGGGTGAATAAACTGTCCCAAGAAGATTTAGTTGTGTACTCATACAAGCTTGGATAGCCCTGCGTCAAGACATTTTTTAATATATTATAATCTTCCATGGCTTTTTCTCTAGATATCTCTGATTGACTTGAGACAATCGCTTGACAGAAGATGGATATGAAAATGATGTTGAAGATTGTTTTCATCTTATAGTTCAGTTGATATGGAGTTTTATGGGTGATAATATATTCTATTATGATTTCTGGAATTGCCTCAGGTATATGCTTTTCTTTAATCCCATATTCTTTCGACCAGCCATAACGCACCGAAGCCGACTAGAAAAAGAAGATACCACCAGAAAATAGGTATGGGTTCTGAGGAATCATACGTAGCTTCCTGTACCATAGATTTACGACCTGATTTAGAATAGGCTTCCCTTAACTGTTTCTGCTTCATGGCCTTCCACGTATCTCTAGAGTGCGCGTAAAAATTGATTGCTTCATTGTTCTGGACAGTAAGGGTGTTGTATCCTTCTGCTGGGTACAAGGTGAGCTCTGAAATATCTTCTAGCAATGGAACCTTGAGAACGGGAATATCCATAGCATCATTTAATCGAGGTGGATCAGAGAAGGGGTTCTGAGATATAAATGCAAGCCTTGTTTTCTGGCCTTCCCATATCCATGTTTCATGAAGCAACTTAGTAGAGTGAGCGAAGTCTCGGTAGAGTTCAGAGAATAAGGCAGACCATATACGCTTGTATTCATTTTCTTTATCTGCTAGAATGAGTTTGTAGGTTTCATCTAAGGTCAAGATAGCCACATGACCCAATCCCCATGATCTAACCTTACCTACTGTATGTGATTTTATCTTTATAGATTCCCAAGATGAAGGTGCATTGTAACTAAGTAGTCGCACATCATCTGTCGTGGTCTTCCATAGGATTTCAGAAGGTTCTTCCCACTTTGGAAGGGTAATGTCGTCTGCAATAACCTGTCTTGAAGAAGGACGAAATACCAGTCCCAGTCCATTGTTTCTTACCGCACTTTTTATATTGCCCTGTTCGCCTGAGGATAGTTGATTCCATGTAGGTACATCGGTAATGATATAATCAAAAGCAGAGACAACTTTTCTAGATATGGTTTCTAGGTTGCGCTGTGGCGCATTTACATAAGTGGAATTGTACTTACTTTTAGAAACTTTAGACCTCAGGGTAAAACCATTTCCTAGTGAAGTCCAGTAATTCTTAAGGTACTTGTTTTCGAACACCGGATACGATGATAGAATCAACATCTGCCAGGTAGGCTCATGCGCCACTTCGATCGGCAACTTATCCCTAAGGGTGTCACCGTTGTTCAGAATGGTCTCTATGTCGAGCAGGTAGGAACCCGCGGTAGGTGCCGTGCTATTGATGGAGAAACTGCTGTCTTGTAAGCTTGCCTCGTTCTGAGACTTATCTGATTCGATTAAGGCGATGGTTTTTACTTCTGCGCCTTGGTAATGGCCAGTAAGTGTATAGGGCCTTCCCTCAGTAATTGTGGGAACATCAATCTGCGTAATTCCATTAATTAACGGCGATGGATGATAGGTTGTAACGTAGTCAGAAAGAAGATGAAGAGACGCTTCTTCTAAACCCATCCCATGGATGTGAACCTGAGAAGCCTTGTCGGAAAGGTCTGATTGTAAAAAATCATGGACATTCCTAAAGTTGTTTTCAGTATCAGACATCGCTTCTGAAGATGGCTCTGATGTCCAGATGTGTATTTCTTCCCGATCTAGTTTTAGGGTGCTGTGTGGTTGGATCAATATAAGTGCAACACCCATGAGACCGATGGCTAGAAATAAGCTTCTGCGAATAAAGGAAAGGCTTGTTGTACGCTTGTATATAAAATAGATGCCGATTAACCAGAGGACGAAAACGATCCCTAGTACAAATGTGATTTCTGTATGTGAAAGATTCCAGATCAATTTAGAAGGCTACTTTTTTAGCAACGGATAATGTCAACTTATGCGCATGCTTCCGATCGCCTTTTATAGCTTCAGAATCAATCGGTATTACTTTAATGATGGATTGTCTCAATGATCGTAGTGCTGCCTCACTCGTTTCGCTGTAATTTCTATAGATGTTGTTAGCCATAGAAAGCACGGGTAGAATATCCGGTCGGTCTAGGGCGATTCTTGCCATCGCTTTTATTGCTAAGTCAAGTTGGTCTTTAATCAAGCCATCGTCAAGTCGACCCATGGTAGACGCTACTATTTTTAGAGCTTGATAAGCATCGTCGACTTTTATTTCTGCAAGTGTAGACCTGTCATCGATTTTATCTTGATCTCCGTTTAGCCTGGTTTCTTCTTCCTTAATGGTCGGCGGATCGAAGCCTATCCGATGTACGTATATCCGTGCATGGTTCTTGATTTCTTGTAAGAGCTTGAGGCTCTTATACTGATAGGGAAGGGAAGTGGCAGGATCATACAGCCGTAGGTGGAGTTCTGCATCCCACATTTCTGAGAGCGCGCTGCGCAACTTTCCTTTTACTGAAAGGTTGTGGAAGGTTGCAACTTGTTCATTGTCGTGGTTGTGTGACAACTCTTGTACCCATGATGGTTTCGCAGGGTCCTCTGCGGCTTCTGTACCTTTCGTGGACATAAGTAAGCCTTCTTCCTCTTCATGATCGTGGTCGTGCATGTATTCACTCAATAGACTGCGGGCGGATTCTAGCGCTTGACTCGCACCGCCAGAATCATGATCGTGATCATGGTCGTGATCGTGATCGTGGTCATGGTCGTGATCTTCCTCTCCCAAATCGGAAATCTCATTATTAATCGCAATGCCACTTTCGTTTTCTTCTCCTAGAAACTGGCCGTATTTAAGTCGCAACATCTTCTGATCGAAACCCAGGTTATTGCTGGCCTGATTAAATGAATCGATAGATATGGTGGGCTTGTCTTTCAGCAATTGCTCGCTTTCTATGATGATCTGTCGTTGGCTTCTAAAGAAATCGGGCATCAGGTCTACTTGCATACCTCCTTCCTCTACATAGTCGTAGCTTGTTGTATCTATAATGGAAACGATGTGGGTCACCGATTTAGTCCAGTGGTCACCATGGGGATAGTTGTCCTTAACCTTGACATAGAAATAGAGTTCATCTCCGGGTTCCATCTCAAGTGCCTCAGTGCTGAAGTTGTAGCTTCCTGTATAACTTTTAGAACCTATATTGAATTGGTTTAAATCGAATTTCTTTTCCCTGAACTTTACGGATTCTCCAGACCCTTTCGCTATGGTGGCTGATATGTGGGCTTCAGCTAAGGCATAATCGTCATCCATTTTTATCTGGAACGAAATGTTGTGGTTGGGTTTCCAAGGCAGTCGCATATATTCATCTATGCCATCTATAGTGACCGATGGTTTTTCATCTTTTATGACTTTTATGGCGTGGTAATCTGAGATGAAATCTATGTTCTTGCTCTTAAATCCATACTGGTAGAAGTCTGACCTTTCTATTTTTCTTGCCAATGTTAATCCATCCGTAATGTCTATGGTTTTACCATCGTTGAATCTGAAGTAAAATTGATCGTGTGGACCTACAACAGTTGCTTTCCATTGGATTTTTGACCCTTCTACGATGGTTAGATCTGGTCCTACATGATTTCTCAAGGGCAACCTTGTATAAGAAGGAGATGTTTCTGTTATAGATATTTTTTTGACGTAAGTCGTATCCTGAAGTATAGACTCGACTATATCTTCCATGTTTTCTTCCGATTCATCGTCACTAGACAGGTTGTCACTAGGTGTCCTGAGGTCCAGTAGGTAATGGACAGCCGCTGCAGAAGTTACAATACCTATTGCAAGGGATAAAGCCAGGATTATAGAAGAAAAGTGCCAAGGAAGTGTATAGGACTTCAACGAGAATGACTTAGATACCCTTTCTTTCTGCAATAACGAAAGTCCACTGTATTCTTGATTTTCTAGTAGCAGTTGTCCACTGTACTCGAGGTCTGGGTTCTGCTGATGTGCCAGTAGCAGTACATCGTTGATCGTAGGAAGCAGGTTCTTAAAGACCTTGAAAATAAACAGTAATCCTATGATTCCAGAAGCGATGGCCGTTATCAATCCGAGATAACCATATCCATATGTAAGAAAAACCAATAGCATCAGAAAGATGCTCAGAACAACGCCCGTACCGATGACTTTTCGACGCCATCTTGATAACAGTTGATATGGATTAGATGCGGTCATGCGGCCTGGTCAGATTTATAACTTATATACCTTTCTATTATGAATAAAGGGATTAAAAGCAATAGCAGATATTTATTCAACGATTGGTGTTCTGTCTCAGCAATCAATGTACCTTGGTTTCTGTGGTTACCTTCTTCTTGTGATTTTAGCGGAGGCATCATAACCCTTGCATCGTACTTTCTGATGCTGGTCATAAAATTGTTGAAAAAAGCAGCCAACCTCACTGGCAGGTCTGTGTCTATAATGCTCTCTTTATTGATGTCTCCTGCAATGCGCATATGGTTGTTTTCTGTCACATGCATGCTTAGCAAGTTATCAGAGGGCAACCAGTGGATGTAGGAAAGGGAGTCATCTGGAAAGTCCTTTCCTACGGTAATCACAATGTCTGGATTCTCTGCCTCATCGGCTAGCCACTGAATTGAAAAGTCGAGGTAGTCTTCCGTTAATTCAATGACTGATTTCAACGGATCAGCAGTTTTCTGGGTGCTCTTATTATTCAGTTTTAAGGAGAGAACCGTAGGGCCTACTTCTGATTCGATGTCCGTGCTTTCTAGGGAGAGTACCTTCGTTTCTGGTAGGACCTTCCACTCGATGGCTTGGCCATTTTTTTTAAAAACTCCCGTATGCGTTAGTGCCTCTTTCAGAGGAATGACGTTCCATTTTATCTTAGGGTCTACTTCTACAGCATTTCCTTTAAAATCTTTCTGGAGACTGTGGCTATATACGATGCTGCTGTCTGCAAGTAGATTAAGGTGGTGTATCAGTGTCCACGATGATTCGAAATAGCGGATGTCGGATGTGTCTACAAGATTGTGACTGTATACATGGATGTCCGATTCTTCTGGAATATCTTCAATCAACTGGGCATAATCAGGGTCGTTGTATATTTCATCTGTTATCCAGTAGTTGGTTTTAGACTGCTGGGATTCCAGAAGAGGACCTACGATAAGGGCTGCAACTACGCCTACTATCAAGCATCGTAAGAAGAGGAGAAGAGGCTCAGACAATTGGATGGATCTGGCCGAACTTGATTCTGTAGGTTTCAGAAATTGCAAACTTCCAAATGGGACAATCGTTTTTTCTTTCTTACTCAGTAGGTGGATGATAAATGGGATGAGCAATCCCAGGAGCCCCCACCATGCAGATGGATTCATTGTGCTTACGGATATGATCGAAGCGATACTCATTATGCGGTCAGGGCGTTATAATCCGATATAAACGACCTGAGGTCATCTGGGATTTCTGATTGTAGGTATACCTTACGGTAAACGATGTTGTTATTCTGGCATAGACGCTTGACAGTATGGATGTGCTGGCCGAGTGCTTCTTTATATTGAGAAGTATAAGTCGGTACATCTACTTGCATTTCTTCTCCTGACTCTAGGTCTATAAACTTAGTATTGTTGTCGAAGGTCAGGTTTTCTTCTTTCCTTCCGATCAGGTGGAACAAGACCATTTCATGCTGGGCACTTGCATGATGGGTTAAAAATGATTCTATGGTTTTAATGTCGCTGTAAAGATCTGTCATCCAGACATGGATGCCTGAGCTTCCAGGGTTGACCGCGTCGGGCCCGATCGCTTCAGTGGAGGATAGTTGGTTCAATTCGATGATTGATTTTCTCCAGTTTTTCATCCCTTGAGATTTATCGAAGTGGCTCGTTCTGCTGCTCCAGCTGAATTGATCTGCTTGCCTTGCCATAATATAGGATAGGGTAGCGACCATGATTTTAGCCTTGTCGAGTTTCGATAACTTTTCTTCTCGGTATTCCATCGACTTAGAATTGTCTATGGTTATATGAAGGTTGTTATTCGTTTCGATGACGGCTTGTCGGATGTAGTATTGATCCGTCTTGGCATACATCTTCCAGTCGAGCAATCTCAGGTCGTCACCTTGTACGTATTTTCTGAATTGGTCGAACTCCATATCGATGCCCAGTTTTCTAGACGCGTGTTTTCCTAACTGCATACCACGCGCAATATTCCTAGCGTATAACTCTAGAGAAGCTGCACTAGATATCGCGGTTCCTATTTTATGAGCGTCCGCCTGATTCATCCGATGTTGTTGTGCTTTAGGCAGGCATGGATGATGTCTACGACGTCAATTTTTTCAGAAGTCGCTGCGAAGTTTAGGATCACCCTATGTCGCAATGTCGGGATCGCCATTTTCTTTATATCTGCAGGAATGACAGAAAACCGTCCTTGCAGCAAGGCATGTGCTTTTGCCGTAAGGATCAATGCTTGCCCAGCTCGTGGTCCCGCTCCCCAGTCTACATATTGATTAACTTCGGTCACTGCTGTTTCGTGTGGTCGTGTCGATCGAATCAATCGACTGACCCCAGAAAGTAATTCCTTATCTATGTGTACTTCCCTACAGAGTTCTTGCATCTTGATGATTTCATCTGCGCTGTACACAACCGGCACCTGTTTTTTAATGCTACCTGTAGTTGCTTCAAGAATCTGTTCTTCTTCGCTTGCCGTGGGATACGCAACTTTTATATGGATGAGGAATCGATCTACTTGCGCCTCTGGAAGCGGAAAGGTTCCAGATTGTTCTATCGGATTCTGTGTTGCAAGTAGAAAAAATGGCTTAGGAAGGGAATAGGTTTTACCAGCATAGGTAACCTTATATTCTTGCATCAACTCAAGCAAGGCCGACTGTGTTTTAGGAGGTGTCCTATTAATTTCATCGGCGAGTAGCATGTGGGTAAATACGGGTCCCGGAGCATACTTGAAAAATCGTTTTCCTTGATCATCTTCTTGCAATATCTCAGTACCTAGGATATCTGAAGGCATCAGGTCTGGTGTGAATTGAATTCTTTTAAAAGAAAAATCCAAGGCCTTAGATAGACTTTGGATCATGAGTGTTTTAGCTAAACCAGGGACACCTTCTAGCAAGATGTGCCCCGAGGCAAGTAAGCCTATGATCATCTGGTCTAGGACATCTTCTTGTCCTATTATTACTTGATGTACAGCAGCCTTTAAGTCGTTTAGTCTGGATAATAAATCTTTTACTTCTTGTTCGTTCATTGCGCGTTTTATTATTGCTATCGCTGGTCGATTTCTGGAACCGTCTATATCGTTCTAGTTGAAATTACAATGGTCAGTAAGGAGGTAATAATATCGCTTAGCGCAAATGTTTTTCTGCGTCCTTATACGCATAGTTGCTTACTAAGAAGTAAGTGCATACATTACAATATTCACCCCGAACCGTGTATTGTCATTCTTATACCATCTTTTATTTCTAAAATCATAATCCCACTCACAACCATAATCTTTATTAGAATAAAGAACACCGATGCGGCCATCGATAAGGATTGCTTTCAAGTAGTCATGTACTAAGTCATCTCCCCATCCATTCAATTCTTGTGAAGTAGTAGGAGGTCCGTCAAATTCAAAAAAGGAACTGTAGATCGGATGATCATTAGGAAGTTTCTGTAAGGCCCTATCACCAAAAAGTTCTGCCATCTGTGATTCGAATGACTTAGCGAATAGTCCATCGATATCATGGTTACAATCATCGGCAAAAACAAATCCACCTCGTTCTACATATGCCTTGAAGTGCTCTTTTTCAGCTTGGTTAAACTGGACAAGTTTGTGCCCAGAGATATAACAGAAAGGAGCATCGAAAATGCTCTTGTCACTTAAGGGGACTATTTTTTCTTCCGTATCTACAGGAATGGTTGTATAAGAAACAATAGAATGAAGGAGATTGGAAGGCATCCGTTGATCCACATCCCAATCTCCTGATTCGTACATCAGTCTGGTAAAGAAAAAATTTCCTCCGTTCAGACGTTTCATTGTTTCTTTTTAATCAAGTTGTTAATCATACTAAGATTAACAACTACTATTGCTGTCTTGTTTATACTGCGTCAGAAAGACTTGTAAATGTAAAGTCTCTGATTTTCATATAAGGAATAAGGTTTCCATCGATACGCACTTGTTGACCTAGGGTCTCAAGATTGTTGAGCATAATGATCGGACTTTCATTGAACCTGAAATTCTTGATCGGATGCTTCAATTTTCCATTCTCTATATAGAAGGTACCATCTCTGGTTAATCCTGTATATAGCAGGGTCTGTGGATCTACATTTCTTATGTACCACAGCCGCGTTACTAAGATTCCTTTTTTAGTATCCTTAATGAGGTCTTCAAGGCTTGCGTCTCCGCCATCCATGATTCCATTAGAAGGGAAGGGAAGAGGAGCGACTCCTTTCTGCTCTGCCCAGTATCGTCCATAGGCAAGGTTTTTTACAACGCCACCTTCTACCCACGACGTCTTAGATCGTGGAGTACCATCGCCTGTCCAGGTTGATCCTGGGACTAGCGGATGCAGTGGATCTGAATATATATTGATCCGCTCATCTATGATTTTTTCTCCTAGCTTGTTTCCACCACCTTCTTTAGACATGAAGGACCTGCCTTCATCCGCACTCCTCGCATTGAAGGCACCTAGCATATTGCCCAGTAATCCTGTCGAAGCTGCTGGCTCTAAAATAACGGTATACTTTCCAGGTTCTATCGCTTTGGCTTCCCGAGATTGCAGTGCTTTATCTATAGCAATTCTAGAAGCTTCTTCTGGATCGAATCTACCGACATCGTTGAAGTCTCTGGTAACCCATCCTGAGCCAGTTCCATCATCAGATCTCATCGTAACGGTAAAGTTAAGAGACGTAGATTTATCGTAGGCAAATAGGCCGTTGCTGTTAGACAATGCAGAAAAACTGGAGGAATCATTTAAGAAACCTGCTGCTGTCACGCCTTTCGCTTTAGCAGGTTCTATGCTCGCTGCTGCGACGGCTGCTCTGTAGTCTGGAGTGATTTCGGCAGTACTCTTCTTGTATCCGATTCCTTCATCGTATGATTGGGGACCTTGTGGTGGCATGAATTCTTCTGATTCTGGAGACAGTTGCGCCAGTTCCTCAGCCCTTCTTACCACTTTTTCTAGAGATGCATCATCGAATTCTTCGATGGTTGCAACACCTACTTTTTTCCCATAATTAGATTGTACGGCGAGGGTCTGATTAGAGCGGGCACCTGCCGTTGATACAGTATTTCTTGCGTATCTTATATTGCCACTATTGCTCCCACCGAGGCTTACTTCACATCCATCTGCTTTGGAATATTTAAGCGCACGGTCCATGATTTCTTTAGCTTCTTCTTTAGTATATATAGCCATTGTTCTTTTTCTTAAGCGTGATTAAATATTTCTTCCTGTATTAATAACATTAATACCGTTGAATCGGGTAGTAGAGCATCCATGAGATACTGCACTTACCTGCGATGGTTGTCCTTTTCCATCGAAGAACGAACCGAAGGTTCTGTAATCGCTCTCATCACATATGCTTTCAACGCTGTTCCAGAATTCTTGTGTATTAGACTGGTAGGCAGCATCATTAATCAATCCTACGACTTCTCCATTCTTGATCTCATACGCTAGTGTTCCTCCAAACTGGAAGTTGTACCGCTGTTGATCGATGGAGTAAGATCCTCTTCCTACGAAGTAGATGCCTTTCTCCACATCCTTAATCATATCCTTAATAGAGTAGGGTGTAGTACCTGGCTCTAGGGATACGTTAGGCATACGCTGAAACTGGACATCGTTCCAACTCTGAGAATAGCAACACCCATGAGATTCATTCTGTCCGAGCATGTGCACTTGATCACGTATGGCTTGATAGTTAACGAGGATGCCTTTTCTGACTAGATCCCACTTCTTGGTTTTTACACCTTCATCATCATACCCTACATTACCCAGTGTATGCGGTTGTGTCTTATCTGCTACGAGGTTTACTTTTTCGTTACCGTAGTTAAATGTTCCAGTCTTCCACTTGTCCAGTGTAGCGAAGCTTGTTCCTGCATAGTTAGCCTCGTATCCGAGTACGCGATCCAATTCCAGCGGGTGACCTACAGATTCATGAATCGTAAGCCCAAGGTGGTTAGGCTCTAAGACTAGGTCGTACTTGCCTGGCTCGATAGAAGGTGCGGTAAGCATCTCCTTAGCTTGTCTACCTGCAGCTGCAGCATCTGCAACTATATCATAGCGGTGTCGGTATAGTTTTACTCCACCAGCTCCTTCTACTTCTTGTGATGCATCTGGTTGTAGGTATTCATAACCCATACCCATCGGAGCTCCTAAGCCTTGACGGTTTTTAAAGGTACCGGTTGCCATGTCAATAGCGGTCGCATTAACCAGCGGCCATATTCTATGTATGTCTTGATCTATGTAAGAACCCTCTGTTGTTGCTAGATATTTCTGTTCATTGACTTGAAATAACCCACTTGTGATATAGTTGGCTCCAGCTTCCATGGCTCGTGCATTTGCTTCAAGCAGTAATTCTACTTTCTCTGAAATAGGAACCGACATTGCATTGACTTCAATAGGCGTCTTCCATGATACATCGCCATGTCCTTTCTCAGGCGCAAGAATCACCCGTTCTGTCTGTATTTTAGAATTGGCTTTAGCAATGGCAATTGCCTGCTCAGTTGCTTTCTTTATTCCATCGGGTGATACATCATTAGTAGATGCGAAGCCCCATGTTCCTTCTCTTAAAACACGGATACCTATTCCGAATGATTCGGTATTGACCGTATTCTGTACTTTTTTCTCTCTGGTAAATACGAATTGATTGAGGTATCTACCTATACGGGCATCTGCATATTCAGCACCGAGGGACTTAGCCGTGTTGAGTGCAACATCAGTTAAGACCTTTTTCTCCGCTACCGCAAGTCCAGGGTTAAGTAATTCTGTAGTTGAAATAGAGTTGCCTATAAGAGGAATAGGCATTGCTAAACCGGTTACCCCGAGTCCCGCAGAATAAATAAAATCTCTTCTCTTCACGATGTGGTTGTTTTCGTTAGGAAATTAAACTGTAGGTCGACAATCGACCAAGACAGCATAAGGTAATAGATTAATATAAAATGAAGGAAAATTGACCTGATTTTAAGAAGAAAGCAACATTTTCATGGACGAAGGGCACTAAAAGTCGTGGAAGATGAATCATCGAGATTGTTAAAACCGATTTCACTTTTTTTCGAGTCGATCCTAATAATTAATTTAGGACTAGTAACCGTTGAGCGATTAAACAGACTGTTTGCGTTCATTTTATAAATACTTATTGCGCAACCCTAATTTTTTAATATTGAAGTCTTTTCAAATTGAATGAAAGATAGGCTGAACATATCGGATAGTTGATTACACATTATTAAGCTCTAGATTATCTAGACTTTACTTACATTACATGATCTAATACATCCATTATGAAATTGAACTTATTGTCTTGTGATGAGAAGCGACCAGATCAGAGGGCCATTGCTCATTGTCTTGAAGAAATATCTATTTCTGTAGATGGCTATTTAGCAAGAGAATTGACGGATATATTGCTCGCAGGTGATCCTATAGAAATAGAGGTTGATGATAAGAATTCCAGTTCAGCGTATCGAGCACTCAGGAAGTTAGGGATCGATTATGAGATATTAGACTAGATGCTTCATCTGTTTATGTTATAAGGCTTCGATCTGTTTTCTTGAGAGCGTCGTATGCCTTCGATCTTTATATGCGTTGAAAAAGAATCTATTACTATTGTTATTCCTTTTTCTTTTTTAATAAGCTTGGGCTGATTGCACCGACTATTCCACCGACAACTCCTCCAGCTATGACTGCCGGATTATCTTGTTTCAGAAGTTTCAGTATGACTACTACCGCAACAGCTGTAATGACTGAAATTAAAATTATCAAGAGATAGGGATTCTTTTTCATGGGTCTGAATTTATGTCAAGTAATTTGCTTTATTGTCTTTAAAGTTAGCGAATTAACTTTACATAATTGCTATCTACCATGGTTAGCATTTTTTATAGATGCAATATTGATGCTAGGCGTGGTTCACTTATGTTTCGACCTTATGCATCCGCAAATACTTCGTGGTGATATACTTTTTCTTCGAATTCAAGAAGGAATTCTTTATCTCTAGGGTAGTACTTAGCCACTTCATAGTCATGGCCAGCGAAATTCTTAATTACTTCTAGGTTCTCCCAATAAGTGATCAATGTGAAGTGAGCTACATCGTTTTCAAGTCTTCTTAAGAACGACAATTTCAGAAAACCCGATGTTTTTTTGTAATCTGGGATTGCTATTTCATTCATGAAATCTGTATATGGTTCTAAGTCTTCAGCTTTCGTAATTCCATGCCATATCCTTGCTATCATAGGTAAAGTGGTTGATTCGATTTTTAATTATATGTTGAACGAAACCAAGTGGTCAATAATTATGACTTAGGAATCAATTTATACATGTAAAAAAGTGGCCAACCTATAGTGGTGGCCACTTTGTTTTTCTCAATGAAAAATGGGTCGGATTTCTTTAAGTTGTACTATTTGTGTTATCGAGCTAGGGTGCTTAATACATCACACTTTATTCAGCGTTTTGTATTTGTCAAAAGACACCTTAGTTAACGATTTCAATTCAGCGAAAAGATCATTATCAATGTCCTTAAAATTGAAGCAAGACTTTCCCTGCATCTTACTTTTTAATGCTGGGCTTACGTCATCTAGAAGTTCTGGATGATAATAGATAGGCATTAAATGAAAGGCTACATAGGACTTTTTAATCTGTACTGCCCCGAAAAATTCAGGTTTTTTATTGTTTTCTGAGGGAGTAGTATTTAGATAATAGTTGTCGACTTTATCGTGCTTGACGGTTAGTTTCGATTCGTATTTTTCTAAAAACGTTTTTAGCTTATTGAATACTGTACTACTATCCATGTGTATTGATTTTATAAAGTTTATGTCCGAATAATGTAGATGGAATAAAGATTAGGAGACCCACAACAATAAACCAGGTAGGATGTGGGAGCGCAAAAAAGTTGGCAACTGCAGAGAGCGTTAATAATACACCTGCGATGATCGGCAACGTTTTGTTTTCTATTTTACTTATGGCTTTTATAAGTAAACCGCATAAAAAAGAACCTACCATCCATCCTGCAAGAACAAGAAGCCAGAAGGATATTGCTTGGTTTCCATAAAACGTTTTTACTGCAGCGCTATCAGTGAAGTCTAAATCTGCAGGAATAGGGTGCATAGAAGAATTGGTTTTCTCTACAATTACAAAGGTAATGACAGCTATTGCTAGCCCGGCTATTACTGAAAGAATATTACGTATCATAATTAGTGTATTTAATGAGATGCTAATTTAACTCATAGTAAAACTGCCAGATTGTAAAAATGTAACCACTATCCATATGGTATGAAATGAGGCACCATTTTCATAGATTGATGCTCTTCAACTAGTTTGGCATATTCAGAAGGTTTAAGGTTGGTCAGTTTTTTAAAATCGTTTATGAAATGAGCCTGGTCGAAGTAATAGGCTTGATAAGCTACATCTGTTAAGTTCTCATAGCTCGAAGTACCTATTGATTTTAAGATGCGTTGTAAGCGGTTTAATGAAGAAAGTGATTTAGGTGAAACGCCTATGTATTTTTTTGATAGTTCGTTGAGGTGTTTTCTAGAGATGTTCTGTTCTTTACAGATTTCATTGACAGAAAGGTTGTTTTTATTGTCTAGTAAGACACTGATTTTTCTAAGGTGATTTTTATCCGGAAGGTTGTTGGATAAAAGCTTGCGGTAGAGAAGATTTTCTACGATCAAGAATTTTTCGTTCAGCGAATCGGATTCTTGTAGTTGCTCCC
>CAZFJO010000026.1:4424-5807 GCA_964518915.1 uncultured Saprospiraceae bacterium | reverse complement strand
TTTTCTACGATCAAGAATTTTTCGTTCAGCGAATCGGATTCTTGTAGTTGCTCCCAGGTTTCTTCTGCTTCATTATTAAAGACACTATCAAGCGGTACATACTCATTGGAATAGTAGTGCAATGGTTCGTTGAGAAAAACAAATGCGCCGAGGGTGTGAAACTGTACAACCAGCATTTTCGATATACCATAACTTTCTACATTGGTGGGTTTAGTCTGCATTCCTGCTACCCAGTATTTTTTATAATCGATGTGATTTATAAAAACATTGTCCGTGTATAACTTGAAGTTGTCTTCTAAATTAAATACCAAGCTCATGGCTATCTTAGGGAGCCCAGTTCCTTTATTGTTTCCTTCTATATATATAATGCTGTCAATAAATTGATCAAGTGGAAATTTCGGTATGTGTTTTTTAAAAATCATTGCAATCTTCCTTGCTTTTTGATCTTTTGTATTGGTTAAGCAATAATCGGGTAGGTTACCTTGATTATATATGTATCCAAGCATTCTGACAATGCTGTAACTTATAATAAGATAGTGTGCCTATAGAGTTAAGGTACAGAATTTTAATTTAAACTTAAAATGATGAGATGTTGTGCTCTTATTCTTTTAACCCATCCAGTATATAATTTACACCAGCTTGAGCATGGATGTTGGTCGTATTGAATATGGGTATCTGTAAATCACTTTCATCTATCATCAATGGAAATTCTGTACAACCTAGAACAATGCCGGTTATCCCTTCTTCAATAAATCCGTGTATCACATCGATTACATATTGCTTGGATTCAGGAATGATTTTTCCATAAGTCAACTCTTCTATGATGATGCGATGCAATTTATCAACGACATCTGGACGAGTAGGAACAATGACTTCGATGTTATTATTAGATATCCGTTGTGTAATAAAGTCTTCTGTCATGGTATACTTAGTACCTAGAAAACCTACTTTATCTATGCCTCGTTTCTTGATGTTTTCAGCTGTAGCATCAGCGATGTGGATGATAGGGACGTCTAGCTCGTTTTCTACTTGGTCATAGACTTTATGTGGCGTATTGGCACAGAACATGAGTTTTTCTGCACCGGCCGATTGTAGGCGTTTTCCTCCCTCTATGAGCATGTCAGCAATTCCAGGCCAGTTGTTTTCATTTTGGTGCTGGTGTACAAGCGCTTGATTCATTGTGAAAACCATGAGCGGAGGGTTCGTATTATTCCCATAATGTTCATTAACGGACTCATTGATATACTTGTAATATTCTATGGTTGAGTGCCAGGAAGTTCCACCGATAAGGCCTAGCACATTCATGTCGTTGCTTTTCTGGAAGGACACCTGGTCTTCGATTTCAACTTTACCATTCTGGCAACTTAAGAAAAAGGGTATTAA
>CAZFJO010000026.1:1868-4324 GCA_964518915.1 uncultured Saprospiraceae bacterium | reverse complement strand
CCTGGTCTTCGATTTCAACTTTACCATTCTGGCAACTTAAGAAAAAGGGTATTAACAAGATAAAAGTGAATTGCCGCATAATTAATTCTACAATTTAAAGAGATTTAAAGGAAGACCCATGTTTTTACAACAGCCTTAATTTAAACTAAAATTAGTTAATAGTCAGCATACGGTGGATTGGAGAAGAAAGGGATTCTTGTAATACACGAAAAACACCGGATATAAATATATATGAATAGGTGTTTTTCAGATTCTGCCAGTGATACATATCGCGTGTAAATGGTAAAAAGCTCAATGAAAGTGAATTTTGAGGAGGTAGATAACACTGCTCGCTACTTGGTAATTACCTCCAATTTCAAAGTTTAACAATATTGTGCTAATTATTTCCAATTCTGTGCTATTATCTCTTCATAACAATCTGGTTGTGTATGATTTAGCTGTTTAGATTAGCGGTGTAATAAGTTGGCCTATTGTAGATAATAGACTGATGTAAACATGAAAAACCTCTTTTTAAAAACTAATTATTTATTACTATGAAAACAAACTATACCTTTCTTTTAAGTCTACTGCTCTGTATAAGTACAAGTATACTTTCTGCTCAGGAAGAGCCTACCATATATTATAGCATGGATTATATGATGGTAATGCCAGACATGCATGAAGATTATATAGCGTGTGAGCAGGCTTGGAAGAAAATCCACGCGCACAATAAATCTGCTGGGAAGATAGAAAGTTGGGCCTTGATGCGTATTTTTTCTCCTTCAGGTTCTAGCACAGATTATAACTATGTAACGCGCACGCGATTTAAAGATAGACATCAACTTGCGGCATATCAAGACAATCCTATTATGCCTGAAAATTGGGAATCTTTATTGACGGATGATGAAGTTGCCTTGGTCAATCGTACAAGTGCGTTGAGGACATATGTGAAGTCGGAGTTGCTTTCATCACAAGAACGAATTCTGGCAGATGACATAAGCGATGTAGGAGTTGCCGTGTTGAACTTTTTTAAAATGCCTAAGGGAGTCAGACGCACCGAGCACATGAAGATGGAACGAGACTTATGGATGCCTTTTCACAAGCAATCTGTAGCTAGAGGTAAGATTAAAGGTTGGGTAATGTTGCAACGAGAATTGCCCATGGGATCTGATTACGATTATGATGTAGTTACTGTAGATTTATTTAAAAATATGGAACAATTCTGGGAGCCATTCGACACGGATGCGTTAACCAAATTAAATCCTGGTATGTCTATGGATGACATCATGAAGAAGACCATTGCAACAGGGAATAGAGGAAGGGTTGAAATCAGAAAAAGAGTGGATGGATTGTCCGATTAATGTGAAAAATGTACTAAATCTTGAAATAAACAAGAAGCTTTAATCAATTAGAAAAGCCTATAAATAAAAGTAAAAATCTAATCATCGAGATAAAGTGAAATTTTTTAATGAACCTGGAATTATAGATAGTTTTATTGGTGGCGGCGACACCACAACCCCAAAACGCATTGAACCAGGGCACCTATCTAAAACTGGTGCTCTGGTTTCAAGATTAAATCCCATTTATATATTTTTTTCCGTTTTAAAATAAGTTCTGGGAGAGGCACCGAATTCATTATGAAATAATCTTGTAAAGTAATTAGGGTCTTTAAACCCTACTCGATAAGCAATTTCTGAAATATTCAAGTTGTTGTTTTTCATTAGTTCTAAGGCCTCTTTCAGTCTTATACTTCTTATGAAGCGTGTGGGAGATGTACCAGTTAGGGCTTTGATTTTTCTATAGAATTGATCTTTACTCAATCCCAGCTCACTTCCTATTTCAATTACCCCAAAATCCGGATTAGAGATCTCCGCTAAAAGCAAGTTTCTAATTGATCGTAAAAATGGATTTTCATCGAAAACTAAATCTTTTTCCGAAGCAAGAGGATTCGCATTGAAAAAACCAGATTGAAATTTTTCTATAAGCACTTTTTGTTGTCGGTCTATGTTGGACAACCTTACTAGAAGCTCGTCCTGATGGAAGGGTTTATTTAAGTAAGAGTCCGCTCCAGAAATCAAGCCATTCATTTTGTCCTTCTGAGTTGCTTTAGCTGTCAATAAGATGATGGGGATGTGGCTTGTATTCTGATTTTCTTTTAAGAACTGGGTTACTTGGTAGCCGTCCATTTTAGGCATCATGACGTCGCTTATTATGACGTCTGGGATAAGACTTGCGGCGATCTCGCAACCTGCTTTTCCATCGTGCGCAGTATGGATTTGATACTTTTTTTCAAGTAGCCTTACAATATAGCTGACTACATCTAGGTTGTCTTCTATGAGTAAAAGAATAGGGAGTCCTTCTTTTTTTACTTCTCTATCTTCCACATTTACTATTGATTCTTGTGGAAGTGACCTTTCAGATGGCGTAGGTAGGGTAGATCTTTTCCACAACTCAGCGTTCCTCGTAATAGGGAGCAA
>CAZFJO010000026.1:0-1768 GCA_964518915.1 uncultured Saprospiraceae bacterium | reverse complement strand
GCGTAGGTAGGGTAGATCTTTTCCACAACTCAGCGTTCCTCGTAATAGGGAGCAATACTTTAAACTCTGACCCAACTCCTTCTTCACTGATGACAGTTATATCTCCTCCTAACATCTCCGTTAATTCTCTGACAAATGCAAGTCCGATACCTGTTCCGATGATAGAAGAACTATTTAATTTATGAAATCTATCAAAGATATATGGAAGCTCTTCTGAAGATATCCCACATCCTGTATCTGCTATTTTTAACTGGAGATAGAGCGCATCGTGATACATTTCTTTCTGCAAGTGAAATTTAATGCTACCACCTGAAGGTGTAAATTTTACAGCATTAGAAATTAGGTTGTATACAATGTGTTCCATTTTTTCCTTGTCGAAATCCATCATTATTGAATTTTCTTTTGATTGAAAAGTAAGATGGATTTTACTAGCTCCAGCAAGTGATTGAATGGATTCAACAACGTATTGAAGGTATTTCACTATGTCACCTTGTATTAAGTTGAGGTCAAGCAGATTGGCTTCTAGCTTAGAAATATCTAGAACTTGATTTATAAGGCGCAACATCTGATTGCTGTTGCGACGAATGATAGATTTTTCTAGTGGGTGGTCTTCGATGAATTCTAGATTGCCATTGATGATCATGAGTGGCGTACGAAATTCATGGGTGATATTGGTGTAAAGTTTCGTTTTCAATATATCCAGCTCTTTAAGTCTTTCTGATTCTTTCTGTTCTTGAGATCTGCGTAATTCTGATTTCTCAAGTGTGAAAAGGGCATTTTGCTTTTCTCTTTCGATATACCTCCTTCTGAACGCTAGACCTAGGGAAAAGATGATTACTTCAATGATGGTCCCTACTTGAAGTGGGGTAGTGGAGTAATCAACTCCTTGGATTCTAGCTACAGCAGTCATAACCGAACCGGTTGCCATGAATGCCATTCCCGCAAGGATAAAAACCCTGCTCTTAATATCAGTGCGAATCAGTGCTATGCAGAAAGTAAAAAGAAATAGTATAAAGAGAAGCGCATTCCCTACTGTAGCTATATCAGATATATCTGAATTGAAATTAGTGGTTAGCATGAGGGTTACATCAGCAATAAAAAAACATAAATTAGACCATAAGAGGATGGTAATTGCTTTATCCCACTTAGGTAAGTTCTCCTCTGTATGTAGAAAACTTCTCAGAAAATTTAGGTAGGCATAGATCACTAAGAACGTTGAAGTCTTAGCCAGGTAGGTATATTTAGGAAAATCAGGTAAAAATAAAGAATGTGTGATGGATGCAAGATCTCCCGTGTTATAGGCGCTGTAAAGTATAATTCCAAGGATGTAAATCGAATAGAATAAGTAGGCTTTGTCCTTTGCTGTGAAGTAATATAGGAATAAGTTATAGATTAACATCATCAGCATAAAACCGATAAATATTCCTAGATTAAACCTTGAAGCATGGAGGTTGTTGTAGTAACATTCACTTGTCGAGATACTTAGGTCGAACCGTGGTGTGATGTATTTTCGTTTGGAAACAGCCTTGAAGTAGAGTGTTGCCTTTTCTCCTCTTGGTATTATAAATTGGACAATATTGGCCTTTAGTTGTGGACTAAAACTTCTTTCTTTAATAGGAATGAATTGACCTGTTCTTCCTTCCTGCCTTTCTCCATTCTGGTTTATTATGTAGGCCGTTACATCCGTCCACATTATTGGGAAATTGACAACCCATTTTTCTTCTTTATTGTTGTTGACTATGGTGCATTTTCCCCAGTATCCGATGGT
>CAZFJO010000025.1:0-22782 GCA_964518915.1 uncultured Saprospiraceae bacterium | reverse complement strand
CTTTATTACTTCGTGCAGATATAAAGAAATCCTTTGACTCACTTCTCATAAAATTTTTAGCTTTATTTATTAGCTCGTCATCATTTCTTTCAATTAAATATGTTTCTCTTTTTGTTCCTTGATCCGTAATAACATCTACATACATGTAGACATAATCCGTACTAGCGGATTCATCAATTGAATGAATGATATGTCCTATAATGTGAAAAGGCGAAATAGCACCATGGTCTTCAGAGTCATGAAGACGCCAACTTGATTTTATTGAATGATCTTTATTAACTAGATTAGAATCAACACTATCTATTCCAGTTATGTATGTAACAAAAGGAACATTATTTATGTTTACTAACTTAGCATAGTAGAGGCTATCAACTTTTAAAAACAGCTGATTAGAATTATCGTTTCCATCAACTAATGCATAAGATAAAGAACCATGGTCCCCAAGAATTAATGCATGTCCAATATTACCTTGTCTAGGAACACTGATCATTTTAATTTCAATAAACCTATTATTAGAAACACTATCTACGACTATACAATTACTTGAATCAATTTCTAAATTGACTCCACCATCAGAATTACTATCTTTACATCCAATCAAACCAAAAGCTAAAACTACCATAATAGTTTTCAAAAAATATGAAATTAAATTCATCAGATAGAAATTTTATTTGTTTGTTAATTTTGACTTTTGGTTTAAATACATTTGCTTGCAAGAAACACAACGAAAAACAATTAAGCACTTATGTAAAACCCTTCACCTCCCTTAATTTAAAAACTTTAATCCAATCAGAAAAACTCAAAGGAAAAAAATTATGGCAAGCGGCCATAATTTCAGGAGAACTACACCACCTGCCTAGTCAGTGGCCTTATGCCGATTACACTCAATTCAATTCCAACTTTAAAAAACTCAGCTACCTAAAAATAAAAGAAGATAACATTCTTGAAGAACTCAGCATGCTCAAGAGTGAAGACGATTATGATCAAGTTCTCTTTTACACCTGGCTGGTAGAGTATATTAATTACAAGTCAATCATACAAGAGCTCGATACAGTAGACCTGGCATGGATAGAAGACGCGATAGATGAATTAAAAGATAAAAACACAACCCTTGCCTACTACTTAATATCAAGACTCTACATCGCACAAGGAAAATACTTCTCTTCCATTGATAATAAAATAAAGAGTAAAGCTTGCTATGCTTTCAGCCTCCATGTCTTATACTCCCAAGATCTCAAACTAAGTAAAATCATAGGCAATGCTAAACTACTCTTAGGAAACCTACTCGTAGAAGACAATCCAGAGTCTACATACACTGCCCTTTCCTTATACCTCGAGTCAATCCTCCATTATGAAGACGCTGGATTCCAAGATGAATTATACTATGCTAAGAATTACGAAATAATAGCTCACCGCGCTTTACTAAATAATGATAAAGTCTACAGCTTATCTACCGATCTCATCAAAGAGGAAATCACAGATCCTTTCGTAAAAAACTTTACAGCCATCAACCTAGGCTTCATGTTTATGGATACACTGCCAGAAAGGTCCATAGAACTGTTTGACCGATCGCTTTCAGCCATGTCGGATGATCCATGTAACTGGTTGCGTGCAAGAACCATAAGTTACAAAGCCATGGTCATGGGCATGATGGGGCAGATTAAAGAAGCACTGAGTTACATAGATCAAGAGCTTAACAATTCATCCTGCGAAAACCATCATAAAATTTCCTTCTTCAGATCACAGACCCGAGCCAGTCTACTTACAATGTCATCCGCTTCTAAAGATGAAATTGTACAAGAATTAATCAACGAAAGAAATGCAGCCAAGGCTTTTTTCCAAAATGAAAAAGAATACCACTTACAAGATTATTACCTGCAGAATCTTTCTAGCATCCTTTCCTTGAAAACGAACATTAACCTAAAAGAAAAAGAAAGAAATCAACTAGCAAGGTTAATCACTTATGCCAAACAAAAAGAATTCAATAGAAAACGAAGAAACAACAATGAGACACAAGATTCTGAAATCAATAAGCTGCTGAAAGAGGTCAACGACTTCAAGAAAACAGACGACTTCAGTGATCCCGCTTTCTCAGAAATCTATCACAAGATCCTAGCACAACCTTCTGATTCATTCAATGAAAAAACACTTACACTCCCCTATCCAGAACTCCATGCCTGGATAAAAGATAATCACCCAGTGATCGAAATCGTACAACACTACGGAAAGTACTTTACCGTTCTGCATGAACCAGAGAAAACAATCATCCATCAATCGACAGCGAATATAGATTCTCTCGCTGCAACTTGTCTATCAGATATAAGAGACAAAAAAGACGTCTCGGAAACTCTCCATAAAATCAGAACCGAATTGAAACTCCCGGAAGAGAGTAAAAGTAAAAAATTCGTCTTCATTCCAGATGGAAGTATTTCTCTATTTCCGCTAGAGTTATTGATGCCGGAATCAAGACTTATAATACAGGAAAACCTATTGATGGCCATGGAAGCAGACAAGGTTACCATCACAGATCCTTCTATCCACATATCTAGCTACTCGGATTCTGTTACACTGAAAAACCAGAACGTTCTAAAATATCCTGAACTGCCCTATGGCTTACGAGAATGTCGCTGGATAGAAGAATTCTTCCTACCTGAATCTACTTCCCTCAATTATGGAACAGAAATGAAAGCCGACTGGAATACTTCAGCCGACATTGTACACATAAGCAGTCATGCCTCTAACGACAAGAACAACCGACTTGACAATTATATTCTTTCAAGAGATAAGAAAGGACGTCCTATTAAAATATATAGTTACGAAATCGAAACGATGCCCCTATCTCCTCGCGTAGTTACTTTATCAACCTGTCTATCTGGCGATGGCGTCTACCTTAATGGTACTGGTGTCTTCTCTTTATCTAGAGCATTCCAGGTTAGGGGGGCGCAAGCAGTCATTGCTTCACAATGGAAGGTCAATGAAAAGGTGACTTCTGAGCTTATGGTCCTTATGTACGATTACTGGACAAGCAATCATACGCTAGGAGAATCCCTTGACCTTGCTAAAAAAGACATTTCATCCAATCCTCTTTATGCCCATCCATTCTACTGGGCTGGATTTCAATTAAGAGGCAATTCAGATATTAAATTGAAATTTTCTCCCATCTAGGGGTCACACCTTTTTCTTCTATGTCCACTTATAGTTGAAACAAAATTTAAAACAAGTGACAACTCTGAGAAAAACGGAAAGGTGACCATCTGACTTCCAGTCGCTCACATAAAAAAACACACAAGATCTATTACACCTCCAGGTAGCCATGTGCACGATGCTACCCTGAGACACTCATGTCTCGTGGCCACTCGACATGATTCGAGTAATGGGAATATTCTATCACCCTTAAATCTTGAATCATGGACATCATTATTATTATCCTTGAAATCATCGAGGACATGACTGGCTTCTAGCCGTCAACCCGATATCAGAAAAAGAAGCAAGCTTAAAACGCTTGCTTCTTTTCATTTACTTTCTGCGCCTCCTGCATAATCCAGTTACGATACAATAAATACCTATACGTATTTAATTTTACGCCTTGGGAAGAAAACCTACTTTGTATTATTTTCTTATACGCTGTTGCGAAGTTAAACATGCCTTGAAAAGCAATCTCACTTAACTTCCCTTGGTTTCGCTTAAGGGTTCTCATAAAATTATTAACGGTGTTAAGGAGATAATAATAATCTACATCCTTATCGTAATACCATGCTACCCAGCGCAGACATTCTCCTCTACCCTTGTCTTCATAGTCGATAAATGTTTTTCCGATTAGGACACTGTGAATCTCAGTATAGCGACTACAATAAAAACAATTCTGAGCCATGGCAAGGGCATACACAGATTCCCTATCATCTGTATCCACTTTATCTATCCACTTATCAATAAAGGCTTGAGTCCGTTTAAAATCTTTCAGTAATCCTAAGGAAGAAAGAAAGGCATAAAATCGAGACTTGGTTATTTTATCACCGAATGTAACTGCGCCTTCTTCTATGGCGAAATTATAAACAGTCACAACTTGGTCTGGGTCCTTAAGGATCTGTGAGGACCACAATCGATTAGTTGCTGTAACCATAGACAGCGTAAGAATCTTAAAAGATTCATGCGCTTTATCCATATCTCCTTTTCTAAGTAACTCCCACATGACTAAGTAATCTTCAAGATTTCCACTACGCAACATCTGAAGATAAGCCATGTATATGTCGGTGTTATTAGTGGTTGCAATACCTTCTATGGATTTTTCCAAGGACTTTATTTCTGACGAAAAATCCACACCTAGAATGTCTTCCCATCTAACCATTTCTGCGAGGTACAACAAGGACTGATCTTTGTAAGCTTGCATAGAGGTAGAAACCAGTGATCTCATTAAGGATCCCTTTCCATCATACTTAACAGGGTTATCAGAATAATATTGATTGTGATAAAAAGAGCTCCTGTATGCTGCCTCAAGGGCAAATGAAGGTTGCCTTTCCTCAACTTTTTTTTCCATTTTATCAACCTCTTTATCAGCATACTTGTATAACCCTCTCCTATTCCATGCTTTCACTAAGTAAGATCGATTGAGCAATGCGTCACTCTGGAATTCCTTAATAGCCATCCAATCTTCAATAAAAGAAGACAACTTATTGTATGCATTGACTATAGTACCCTGGGTAGAAGATGGAAAATGTTTTAACCTTATAATCTCAACCTCATCGAGATGATGCAATCCATATCTTTTTTTTAGGGCAATTTCATACAACCTGCTTACATCTCCACTACTGGATACTTGACTGCCTAAATACTTTCTAAATTCAGACCATTCTCTGGGAGAAAATGTACTTAATAATCTGCTCAACTTGGTTGTCATGACTGTATATATTGCCACTGGTTCTTAATTCAATACCACTTATACTGAGTTAATACACATAAAATATATAATAAATAGAAACAAATATAATGATATAATTACATCTTATGCATCTGATTTTAAGTATTTTATAATATATATACTATATTATTTCAATGATTTATTCATGAATTTTGATTTTATAGAAGTACTTGCCATTCATACCTTTCATCTATAAATAAAAGAAATGACTTCAGACGGATTACAACGTTGTATGATACCCACTTTTGGTGGCTTCGAATTGATAGACATTCACAGCATCGTGTGTGGATCTGGAAAGGGAAAGACATCGATCGTACATCTTTCTACAGGTGAAACATTGCATACTCATTGCTCCTTAGGGAAACTATTCGAGTTAATAGGAAGTGAAACATTTGCGCAAGCGCACAGAAGCCATCTTGTAAACATACACCAGATAAAAAAATACGAATCAGGGACCATCACGATGAGCGATGGAACTTCCGTACCTCTGGCTAGAAGAAGAAAATCCGAATTAATAAAACGACTCAAGACAGCTTACAAGATGTAAGCTCAACCAACTTAATATAATTTACACTTACCAAGCTGTGATCCTTTCATGGCCTGAAATACAACTATCTAAATCGTACCTTATGATCACTTCATCAATGAAAATGAGAACATATCCGTTCAACCCATCTGACCAATCAACATCCATGATGGCCTTTAATTTTAGGAAGGTGAGCTTCCCCACTTTAGAAGGAAAAATCATCATTCGACCCCAGGATATAGCCTACTTTAAATCGGACGACATCTATTGTTATCTGCATGAAACAAATGGACAAATCCACTTCGTAAGTAAAGCCCTCAAGTGGGTGGAAGCTCGATTATCTTCTCACGCTTTTCTACGGATCCATAGAAGCCACTACATCAACATTGAAAACATCATTGGATACAAGAAAGAAGATGGTGGTTATCTAAAAATGGAAAACGGCCAATATGTACCTATAGCAAGATCTAAACGCCACCTAATCCATGAACTAATTGCATAATCTTAGAAACATAAAATACGCCTCCATCTACTGCCTCGTTTACGTCACTCACAAGAATCTAACTTCAGATTTCATTGCGGTTGCGATCTTCGGAAATCAGAATTGTGCGTCCGGATCGGAATCGTCTTTACAACCAGCATGTAATTAAATAAGGAGCGTCAATTATTACTTAAACCTAATTCTTACATCACAATTAATCTACCATGAAAAACTTAAGACTTTCCATTTTCTTACTATTCATCTATTCTTATACCGATGCACAGGTTATCACTGTAGACAATACTGGCAATGGCGCACAATACGACAACCTTCAGGAAGCCATCGATGCAGCAAGTGCCGGTGACACCTTATATGTTGCTGGCAGCAATGCCAATTATGGTGGCATTGCCATAGACAAGAAACTAACCCTCTTCGGGAATGGATACCTAGACGATGCTACCAATAAGTCCACACAATTAACCAACGTAACCTTAGTAGACATTGCCGCTGCTGGAACAGAAGTTGCGGGTTTTAAGCTCAATATTTTTGATGCTAACAACGTTCAACTTGATGATGTTAAATTAACCGATTGCTGGATAACTACATCATCCGCTTTTAGGGGTACCAATCTAACCATAGAAGGAAATCTTATAACCGGTGCTCAGAGTATTAATTTCAGTACAACTACAGATGTAGCTAAAATCAACAACAATATTTTCTACGGGAGAATCGACTTCTTCCGTACCGCACAGTCAACAGTTGAAAACAATGTTTTCATCAACAATACCAGCATTGCAGTCCCTTTCACCAATTCCATCAACTTCTCAAGAACCAACAATATATATTTCGGGTTTTCCAGCAGTCAGACTGGATGTCCTTCTTGTCCTTCCAACAATGAATTATTCTACCACCACGATGGGAGTAATTACGTAGGAAGCAATCCCCTCTTCGTAAATCCAGGCACCTTGAACACTAGTAACAACACGCCTTTCGATCCTATGCACGATTTTTCTCTACAAGCAGGATCGCCAGCCATAGGTGCTGGACAGAATGGATTCGATCAAGGTGCATATGGCGGACCTAGCCCATTCGTATCTGGTGGACTGGCTCCGATTCCAAGAATCACAAGTTTCACAACCAGTACCACAACCATATCTCCTGGCAGCACAATCACGGTAACCATACAAGCATCGTCACAACAGTAACCTAAGCGTACCTGAAAAAAACATCTATATCATGAAAAGACTTACCCTCCTTTCTGCCTTACTCTTGTGCGCTTACACGTATGTATATGCTCAAGCAGACATCGTCGATGGAGAATACTATTGGAATTCGGATCCTGGCGTAGGAATGGCAACGCCCCTTTCTAACTTTCCAGCTTCTACTTCCATCGATGAAACATTTAACATATCTACACCTACCACCATCGACGATGGTATTCAGTTTTTATTTTTTCGATTCAGAGACGACAATGGTTCATGGAGCATGGCTCAAGCAAAAGCTTACTTATTCAAGCCCGATCTAGTGGCGCTAGAATACTTCTGGAATACCGATCCAGGCATAGGCAATGGTACACAGATCGCCACAACCCCTGCAATTAGTATCAACCAGAGTTTCAACATTACGGTACCATCCTTGAGCACTGGAATCAACTTTCTATATGTCCGCGTTAAAGATGAATTCGGACGATACTCCTTATTGCGTAGTCAGTTCTTTACGATGCGTGCTGAGGTTGTCTCCGCAGAATACTTCTGGAACAATGATCCTGGCGTAGGCTTAGCAACTCCGATTGCCTTAACAAGTCCAGGAACCACTATTTCGCAGGCAATAAACGTTCTAGTTCCTGCAGACCTACCTCTAGGAATCCAGAACCTATACGTCAGAGTAAAAGACAATCAAGGCCATTACTCAATGCAGAAAAACCAATTCTTTATCAACAAAGGGAATATTGTTGCCGCAGAGTATTACTGGGACACAGACCCCGGTCTAGGCAATGGATCACCCCTTTCTATATCCAATCCGATGGCCATGATTGACGAAACTTTCAATATCAATCACGACAATCTTCCTTCTGGCAACCATACCCTACATGTACGGGTAAAAGAAAGTGGAGGACGGTGGTCGCATGTACAATCTCAAGACATCTTGAAGGAATGCCTGATTCCTACGTCCTTGACAGTACAGACAACACATCCAGATGAAGCCATCCTATCGTGGACTGATCAAGCCAGCGCTACAGAGTGGCAAGTAGAATATGGAATAAAAGGATATTCTCCTGGACAAGGAACTAAGAATCTTGTCACCACAGAACAAGAAACATTAACTGGATTGGCCAGTAATACTTCATATGACTGGTACGTAAGGACAGTATGCATTCCAGGTGATACTTCAGAATGGACCATGGGCCCAACATTTACCTTGCTCGATTGTGTTGACGACAATTACAGCGTCTATTTCGATGGAATAGATGACGGCTTCGCCCTGGGTAGCGTTCCTTCAGGAACCAATTACTCTTTTAGTTTCTACCTATACATAGACGCCATAGATGATGGAGACAGGCTGCTCACCTCCGGCGTTACCGGAGATACTGATGCGTACGATTTCTACCTCAATGCAGATGGTTCTCTTTCTGCCAATACAGGAGGTGGAAACTATACTACAGTAAGTACACCCCTGACCACAGGTACATGGCATCACATCGCTTTTTCAAGAGAATCTGCAACTTCAGCAATGCTATACATCAATGGGGTTTCTGATTTAGGCGGGTTCTCTGTCAGTTCTAATCTGGGCATCCAACCTGAAACCACCTTCGGATTACCCTATCTAGGAACAACCGGAGGTTACATCCATGGAATGCTAGACGAATTAGCCCTATGGAATGGTCCGCTCACTCAAGCAACCATTCTCGATCTACTCGACGATCAATTAACAGGAATAGAAAGCAACATCATCGCCTATTATGCTATGAATGAAGGGAATGGAGATACAGTAGCAGACGATTCTGCTAATTCCTACACGGCAAGCATGTCCGGAGATCTGAATGATCGATGGAGATGTGGAGCTGATTACATAACCAACCTCTGCGTAGATGATCAGTCACATAACTATGCCCTACCTGAGACTTGTGAGACCTGTACCGATGGCATTCAGAATGGAGATGAAACAGATGTAGATTGTGGTGGCAGCTTATGTGCTTCCTGCTGTGGAGACATTACCTATTCTTCTTCTATCGACTTCATAGACAAGTGGGTGACACCACCTACAGGTAATCCTTTAGATATCTACCGATGGGAAATCACTTATACCAATGTAGACGGAACACTGCCTGATCCCACCTTCCCTAAGATACTCTTAGATTATGAAGGAGATGGCGCTTTCACAAGCAGCGATGACAAGATATACTCAATGACTGAATTAGATGCTGGAGATACCGATGTTACAGATGGAAAAATCTATTATGTGGAAGCCACCGGCCTCATTGCCGGCTCCGATTATGAGACTACCATACAAGTAGTCAATAGTTGTGCAACCCTCATGGAAGGACCTTTTGACAACCTTGATATTCTAGATCCCGTGGACATTAATGTATTTGCTTCGGATATAAGTTTTAGCAATAACAACCCCAACCCTGGGGATCCACTCGATGTTATGGTTACCATACATAACGTGTCTTCTTATTCTGCTGACAATTTCAGTGTGAGACTCTCTAATCAATTTGACGGAAGTACTTATACTGATATGACAGGCATAACTATTCCTGCTGGCAGTCAGACAACCTTGACATGGAATATTATTACACCTAGTACTGTAGCATTCGTGCCTATCCAGGTAGACATTGACATAGATAATGTGCTACCGGAACCCAATGAAGACGACAATACTGCAGTGAGGCCTTTTATCAATGGTGCATACAGTGGCAATACATCCATCATGGTAGATGCCACAGTCATGCAGATCAGTCCTACGCAAGCAAGGATTACAGGATTCGCTTGGTACGACGACTTACCCTTACCTCTACCGGATACTTCAGTTGCTGGAGGAGAAGTAGTTGTCACTATAGATGGCGTAGATTACTCTGGGTTGACAGATGAGAATGGATTATTCTCCTTTACGATATCACCTACAGTAGGCAACTATAATATAGACGGTAGTGTGACCGACTTCACTTTAACAGGTAATTTCAACATCAGTGGTTTTCAATCTTGCAAGCCAGACTTAGTCGTTACTGGACTCAATCATCCATCTACTGTTATGGTTTTCACCGACTTTACACTTAGCTACTCGGTCAAGAACGTCGGATGCCTTGATGCATTGTCCTCTTCCATCCTATCGCTTACCCTACCAGATGGAATACCTTCTTTTATCCAGGTGACGGTACCTCCTCTGGATTCTGGAGAAGTGCATACCGGACAAGTGGTCTTACAATATGGATCCACAGGCCTGAAGTCAATGACGGCAGAAACCGACATCAACGATCAGATCGATGAATACTCAGAGAACAACAATTTATTCGTTAAAAACAGCGCCATTCAAGTTATAGAACAACCCTGTCCAGGCATAGATCTTCGAATTCCTGCCATAGCTGTAGGTAATCCTATCAATCAATGTGGCAGACCTATAACCATTACCTTATACAATAATGGAACAGATGATGCAGGACCATTCAGCGTTATCAATGAGACACTCTATAACGGAATCGTTGAAACCTCAGATACCATAGTTGTAGCGGGGTTAAACAGCTTAACCGCTGGCAACCTTTCATTCTTCCCTACTTTCAATAACACAGAGTCTTATACCATAAGGTCAATCATCGACCAGGGCCAGGTGATCAATGAATGCGATGAGAACAACAATGAGAAAAGCATCATGAAGAACATTACAGCTTGCGCAGCAGACTTGACAGTACAATGTCTTCTACAAGGTGCCACACCAGTTGATGCTGAATCTGGAGATGTCATAGATTTACACGTTGTCATTTCTAACATAGGCAACGACAACATCACTTCCGACATTGAGAACAAGGTTTCCTACGATGGACAAGATTATTTCTTTACCATAACTGGTGGATTGACTCCTGGATCCGTACACAACGAAACTATATCATTGACTTATAACGGATCTACAATATCTGAAGCTGTCATAGAAGTAGATCAGAACAATTTAATTGCCGAGCTTAATGAGTCTAACAATATATTATCAGAACATCTAGGTTACGACTTCATTCCAAGCGAACTGTGTCATCCTGCTCAGATGTTCTGGGAAAGAAATTACCTAGTCGATCAGCCTATTAACTTCAATACAGGAATCAATAACCTAGGATTGTTATCCGCATCCACCCTCACTGCATCCTTTACACTTGTAAGTGGTCCTGGAGTTTCAAGTCCCGTACTACTCACAACAGGAAGCATCGCTTCTGTAGATTACAATTGTGGATGCCCAACAGAAATCACAGGAGATCTTCCTGCATCGTTCAACATGACAGGCACTTATACCATAGAAATTGAAGTTGATCCATCGGATGATTATAGCGAAGAAGTTGAAAACAACAATACCCTTCTCGTAACCATCGATGTTGTGGTCAGTCCAGATTACCTGGCTAAAGCAGAATACATATCACCTTCTGTGCTAAACCCAGCAATTGATGAAATCATCAACATAGATCTCACCATAGAAAACATAGATGAAACCCTACTTGACTCTCTCAATGTAGAAGTACGCGTAGATGAAATTTTTCTTGATAAATTTAGAATTAAAGGGTTGGTATCGGGCGATCAATTTACAGCATCTGTACCGATGTCTTGGTCATCTAATATTCCAGGTGCACATGTGATTAGGTATATCATAGACTCAGACGAAGAACATCTAGAATCTGACGAAAACAACAATGAAGCTACTCGGACTGTGATCGTCGGAGATGCGCCTAACCTTCTGATCACACAACTTACGCTTGATAATCTGACACCTATACAAGGAATCACAGATACAATAATGGGCACAATCCAGAATTCAGGCGCTGTGGCAAGTATGAGTGAAATACTTCTTTCCTATGAGACGCCTAGTGGCGAAACCATAAGTCTAGGAACAATCATGCTAAATGTAGCATCTGGACAGTCCATAGACTTTAGTTACCCCTTCCCTAATTCGCATGACGGTAACAATTTAATTATTGCCGAAATCACGAGTTCTTCTCCTCCAGAAATCAATGAACTAGACAATACTACAACGTATAATTTTTCTGTTCTTTCTGCTTGCTCCTTAGAAGTAATCCATACAGGAGATAGTGGTTATGGTTCATTGAGAGAGGCAATCGCTTGCGCAAATGTGCAGCCAGGTCCAGACACCATCACTTTTAACATTCCAGGGAGTGGCCCTCATGTAATTAATCCTAGTACTAAACTACCTACCATATCAGGAGATTCTACAGTCATTGATGGAACATCGCAACCTGGAAATTTTCCATCAAACGGTAAAATCGTTTTGAGCATCAACGACTTAATAGAAAGCAATAAGATATGCTTGGAAGTCAATTCTAAGTTTAGCGAGATTTATGGTCTTACCTTTCAAAGTGATAATCTAGGACCTACTACTGGGGTGTTCTATTTTCTCAAATCCGACAGCCTTATATTCGGTGGGCCAGAAAAAGGCAATAATTATATAGGAACCCAGTGGGTCAGTTGTGTATTCATAAAAGAGAACATAAATTCTGGTATTATCCAAGGAAATAACTTTTACAACTCAGCTGGTACAATTAAACGTGGAATCAACATTACTCCTGGCACCAATAACATTCTAATCGGCGGGCAACTTCCAGGCGAAGAAAATATTTTCAAAGAAAATACCCAATATGGAATACGTTTCGAAAATAGCTCTAATAACAATCAAGTCATCAATAATCGTTTCGAAGAATGCACCATTGCTATTGCTAATGATGGCAATAGAAATAATGGAGCAAACTTAGGCAATCAATTTATCGGAAATGCATTCATCTGTAACGACGAAAACATTGCTAATTCTATAGATGCCAATAACAACATCACACCACCCACAATTTCAATAAGCAAGGTGAACTTCATAAGTGGTACTGCTGATCCAGGATCTATGGTTGAAATATATGCAAGCCAGGACACTTGTGTCAGCCTCACTTGTCCAGGTGGCACATCACTTGGAACAACAATCACGGATAACAACGGAGATTTTTATTTTGCTTTACCTGCTGATCAAGCCTTGAATACGGACATGAAGACATCAGCTATACAGACCGATCTTATTGTTTCTGGTTCCTCTGAATTTTCAGTTTGCAACGCAGTGGACTCCCTCTGCTTAGATATTGTTTATACTTGTGATGACAACATTATAGGGTCGCTGAGGTCAGCCATCGAATGTGCTACCGAAGGAGATGTCATATTCTTCTTAACCCTTGTAAAAGGAGACACCTTATTGCTAGACGATAGCTTAACCATAGACAAGGATTTAATAATTGAAGGATTCTCAGATATTCCGATTCACGTATTGTCAAGCAGTGATGAATATACCTTAAGACTAGATGGAAAGGAATTGACCATTAAGAATTTAATCATTGATGTTCAGGACAATGGAGCTAATCGCATTATAGATAATCTAGGAAATCTCACGCTCGAAAACTTTAAGATCATAGATAGAAGGATGGGAGCAGCTTTACCTACCATAGTCAATCATCCTATGGCTACTATGGACGTAAAGGGACTTGTAGAAGTATTGAAAGAGTAAGTAATCCTATGAGGGTGAGGGTAATTTTATGCGCTCACCCTCTTTCTACTTTATCGCTAAAATCCATTGAATATATGCTTGACTTGATGGCATTGTTATTCAGCAACTCCATAAGTTTATCGAATGAATCAAACTGATCAGGAAGGTCGAAATCCGTCCCTCTCCTACTCGTAAAATATAGCTTTCCACTTGCTTCATGATAGAAAGGACAGTATTCCATACCTACTGAATTTATATCACGTCCCACATTGACCGCAGTGGACCACTTCCCTCCTTCATTAAATGAAATATATAGATCTCCCCTACCTTGTCCGTCTGCTCGTTGCCATCCACTGAAGATTATAAAGGACTCATCCTGATGAACATAGGCATTGAATTCTGCCCCTTCTGTATTTACTCCGCCGACGATGGCAACAGGGGCAACATAACCTGTATCGCTTTTTATGGAAACATAGATGTCATCTGCTGGGCCTACAGAAGGATCAATTAAAGTAAAATATATATTCCCTGAATCTGTTATCGCAGGGTAAAACTCATTCCCTTCTGAATTAACAGGGGTTCCTAGGTTTACAGGTTCTGACCATTTTTCAGATCGATCTTTATCCACATACCAGATATCGAAATCGGGTTTGCCATCGAGGTCATTTTCTTTGGGTCGATTAGAGGCGAAGTACATCCGATGTCCATCAGAACTCAGAAAGGGTTCCAAGTCAGAATGCTTACCAGAAAATGGCAAGATATATGGAGAACCCCAGTTTCCATCCACTTTATGAATACCTACTATAATAGACCTTGGTAATATTGCACTCTGCACTGTAAAGTAACAATTGCTGCCATCCGACGTCATAGTAAAATCCCTTACATCGGGAATCTCTCCCATCTTTTCTGGAAGGAATGCTTGAGGACTATCCTGACTCAACAGAGGAAAGCTCAGGAAGATGGCTAGAATTAAAAGGTGGTTTTTCATATGACAGAGTTAGTAATGATTTCTTGTACAACGTTATGTATATCCAGATACAATCCTGTACTCATGATTTACAAGTGGTTGTAGGTGTATTCTAGATTTAACGGATGCTCATATCTGTAACAATAACGTAGCTGCAAGCCCAGATGCAACAATTTCAGTCTCTACAATAATGTATTGTCTCTAAAAATAAGTTTTTCTTACCCATATTGACGTTTTATACCATAAAATGAATAATTGCCTACAAGCAGGGAAAAACGTACAATCAATCATCGCCTACTTACCCAGATATTTGCACCATTATTAAATCATAAAAACTAAATCATGAATTTTAGAAAAATAACAATGAGCCTTGCAGCAATCCTTATGTTAGTACTAGCTGTAAACGTAGAGTCTGTAGCACAGTCAACGGATAAAAACGTAACAATCATAGAACTACACCAAGTAAACGGTGCTTTCACAACTGAAAACCTAGACCTTACTCCAGGACTATACCAATTCAGAATTGTGAACACGGAAGTAGAGAAGGAAGTAGGATTCGTAATCCAAGCAGCAGCAGATAAAGACGGTGATGTTATGAAAACTGCAGTTGAAAACTCTTTTGCTTCTAAGATGATCAATAAAGGCGAACATGCTTACAGTGGAGTAGTTAACTTAACGGCTGGAGAATACGTATACTCTTGCCCACTTAACCCAACTCCTAAGTACACCTTGACAATTAAGTAATAATTTCCGCAAGGAAACTTATTATTGAAAATAAAAATGGAAGATCTGGTAACAACCAGTCTTCCATTTTTTTTGTTTTATACCTCGTGGTATTGCTTACAATATCAACGGTGTGATACCTTACTTAGGCGGAGTACCCGGTCCTACGGTACAATCTCTAAACCATACTTCTGTATAGCATCCGTTTTCGTATTGTTGAGTAATATTACCAGCATACGTTTCAGCTCCTGCACACCACACCATATTAGATTCAGGGTCCTTGCCATTAGTCTGGTTGTAAGCACCTTGCTTAAAGTACATCAACTCTCCCTTATAGGCGTCGGCTTGTTCCGTTCCATCCTGTCCGATCGGTACGAATAGTTTCTTAACCTGGTCGGGCATGTCTGATTTTTTAGTGTACTCTGAAGAGACTAGGCTTTTAGTGAAAGTTTTAGTTTCATGACCATCGCATTTAAAAGTAAGGTACATGGTGCCTTTATAGACATTTATTTCATAACTAAACTCTTCTCCTAGCTTTATCCCATCTGCTGGTTCGGCTGGAAATCCTTCCTTACTTTCTCCGATAACAGACATATCATAGCCCCATATAGCGCTAGAAAAATCCCATCTTTTATCATTGCTTCCTTCTGTATTTATTTCATAATTCCAGAAGACGGATCCCTTACTGTGCCCAGGAAATTTCTTATAGAATATTTTAATAGGCTCATTTTCATGACCGACACCGCCATGAATCTGCCCGATAACAGTAGAGTATGATGCAGCAACCCGCGCATCGCCAGAAGTAGAAACATGCATGACTTTACATATTCCTGTCAACTTGCCACCTTCTTGAGGTACCCATTCTCTTTTTTCATGCAACTCTGTTCTTGTATTGCTCGAGTTCTTAGATGTTACTCCTGCATTAGGAGTCTTATAGACAACCCAGCGACGTGTACCATCTATTACTGAATAGAAAAAATCTTTATGTTCGAAGTCCACAAGGTCCTGAACACTTTTTCCATCTCCCAGCAGTATTTTAAACTTATCCATAAAAGGGATTACCTCAGAAGGGTAAACTGTTTTCGTACTCAATCCATCGTTGGCTTGAAAATACCCAGCATTAGATATCGCATTATCGCTGATTTCAATATTTCCAGACTTAAACCACACTTCTGCATAGTTGCCATCTGCGTATTGTTTTTCTAGATCACCACCATGTGTCTCCGCACCGGAACACCACACTCTATTAACTGCTGGATCTTTTCCATTCGTCTGATTGTAACAGCCGAGTTTAAAAAACAACCCTTGATCGGCATAAGCTGTCTGCACTTCCACCCCATCTTGACCGATAGGAACGAAAAGATTTTTTACTTGCTCAGGCATATCAGCACGTTCTGCATATTCGGATTCGATTAGGTTTTTAGTGAAAGTCTTGGTTTCGTGCCCTTCACTAGAGAACGTTAAGTGCATCATTCCGTCTTTAACCTCTACTTCATAACTAAATTCTTCTCCCAGGGCAATTCCATCAGCAGGTTCTGCAGGATAGACATCTGCTTCTGTTCCTACTACAGAAAAATCATATCCCCATATCGGATAAGAGTAGTCCCATCTTCCAGAATTATCATCGCCTGCTGTATTGATTTCGTAATTCCAGAATACAGATCCTTTCGTATGACCTGGAAACTTCTTGTAAAACAACTTAAATGGCTCGTTCTCGTGACCATCTGCACTGTGGATCTGACCGACAACTGTAGAAAACGTTGCCGCTACACGTGCGTCACCCGTCTGGGATACATTCATCACTTTCAGGGTTGCATTAAGCTTAGCATCCGTCATAGGCGTCCACTTTTTCAATTGAGCCAATTCCGTTCTTGTATTGTTAGAAGTGCCGTGGGTGTTTCCTGCATTCGGCGTTTTAAATACTACCCAATCACCGCTGTCATCATCCGCGGTATAGAAAAAATCTTCATGCTCGGTATCGATTGCTTTACCCGCATTAGAACCATCGCCTAAAATAAGATTCCAATTATCGAAGAATGGAATTACTTCACTCGGATACGTGGTAGATTGCGCTTTCTCATCTGTATCACTGCTGCCTTTATTAGAACAACTGCTCATTCCAAGGCTACCAATAACAAAAAACATGGCTGTTAATAATGTGATAGATTTTTTGTTCATTCTTTCGTTGATTTCAATATTCTGGTAAAATGTTTTCGTATAAATCGGAGGAAGAAAATACATCTAGATCACTACCTAAAAGATAAAATCAATTTCCTCTTCATTGAACGCTGTCGGAAATGAATCTTGAACCCACTTCTGTGCACAATAAAATTAAGCTACAGAATTTAATTCTGCTTCAATCTTCGACAATCGCGTAAAATAATAAATTTCCTTCTTTAATTAAGTCCCCATAGACCCAATCCGCTCATTTCTCATTTTCATGAGATTATTTCTTGTAAAATCCTTCTACTTTTCACCCTTAATCTGGCTATATCTTGATAAGCCCATCGCTTGGTAACCACATAAATTCATACTCGATCCATGGTGTTGTATCAATGGATGATCCACTTCCACATAAGGCTTGTCCATCCTTTTTCTTAGTTGTAATTATTGCCTCGCTTGTATACTTTCTCAGGGGACTTCCCATTTTATTATATACTTCCCAGCCATAACTGAATCTAGAAGGAATGAAATGCTATCTTTGCATCTTAAATTAAGACCCATATATGTCTCAAGTAGTAGCAATCGTAGGAAGACCTAATGTAGGAAAGTCTACCTTATTTAATAGAATGATCGGAGAACGTAAAGCCATCATAGACAACATCAGCGGTGTTACTAGAGATAGAATCTATGGGTTTTCTGAGTGGAATGGAAGAAAATTTACGGTTGTTGATACAGGAGGATTCGTCCATGGAAGTGATGATGTATTCGAAGCAGCCATAAGATCACAAGTACAGATAGCTATCGATGAAGCAGAAGCCATTATCTTTTGTACCGATGTGGCCACGGGAATTACAGACCTCGATGAAGAAGTGGCAAGAATGCTTAGAAAAACGCACAAGCCTGTATTTCTTGCTGTAAATAAAGTGGATAACTCTCAACGACAGCTCACAGCCAATGAATTCTGGTCTCTAGGTTTCGAGAACACGTTTTTCATTTCTGCAATTTCAGGATCAGGATCCGGCGAACTTCTTGATGGAATTACGGAAGTACTTCCTGAAGAAATCGATGATCAACTTCAGCAAGGGATTCCTAAGTTTGCCATAGTCGGCCAACCCAATGTCGGAAAATCCTCCTTCACCAATGCACTGATAGGCGAAGAAAGAAATATTGTAACCGACATTCCAGGTACGACTCGGGATGCCATATATACGAAATACAATAAATTCGGACAAGAATTCTATCTTATAGATACTGCAGGAATCAGAAAAAAAGCCAAGGTACATGAAGACCTCGAATTCTATTCTGTCATACGCGCAGTAAAGGCAATTGAGGAGGCTGATGTGTGCTTTCTGATGCTCGATGCATCCATGGGGATTGAATCACAAGACATGTCCATTTTTACTCTGATCATCAGGCGTAGAAAAGGCGTTGTTATCCTGGTTAACAAGTGGGACCTCATATCCAAAGAAACGAATACTGCCCGTGACTTAGAAGAAAAGCTCAAGCGCAAGTTGGCCCCTTTTAACGACGTTCCTATTCTCTTCATCAGTGTTCTAGAAAAACAACGAATATTTAAAGCTGTCGAACTAGGATCACACGTATATAAACAGCGAACTACTAAAATCAAAACGAGCGAGCTCAACGATGTCATGCTTGAGATCATAGAAAGAAATCCGCCTCCAGTATATAGGGGAAGTCAAGTGAAAATCAAGTACATCACACAACTTCCAACGTACTATCCGGCATTCGCTTTCTTCAGCAACCACCCTAAGCACATCAAGGGGCCTTACAAGAATTTCATTGAAAATCAGATGAGAAAACACTTTGACTTTTCTGGTGTTCCTATCAGCATATATTTCAGAGACAAGTAATTGAAGACATGGAAATTATAGAGACTAATCTATCTGGTGCCTATATTATATATCCTACTATTCACGCTGATGCGCGTGGGTATTTCTTCGAATCCTATCGTGCCTCCATTTTAGCAGAAAATGGAATGGAAACCACTTTCGTACAAGACAATGAATCTTACTCTGAATATGGCGTGATTAGAGGCCTGCATTATCAGACTGGAGATTACGCTCAAGGCAAATTGGTTCGTGTTATATCCGGAGAGATTCTAGATGTAATAGTAGACATACGAAAGGACTCACCTTCTTATGGACAGCACATATCAGTCTTACTAAATGATGTGGCTAAGAAGCAATTATATATTCCTCCTGGATTCGCGCATGGTTTCGCAGTATTGTCTCCTACTTGTATTTTTTCTTATAAGTGCACGGCCTACTATAACCCAGATTCCGAACAAGGCATCGTGTACAACGATTCGGACCTTGACATCGATTGGGTAATCCCAGATGAGGATAGAATTGTTTCTGATAAGGACTTGAAGTTACCGTCTTTCCTTAATCATCACCCTATAAAATGAAAAAAATCCTGATCACTGGATCTAATGGCCAGGTAGGCAATGCCCTCAGAGAAACGCTTCTCGGATTAAAAGATGTAGAGTGTTACTTTGCAAGTCGGACAGATATAGATATTTGCAACAGGAAGAGCCTAGAAGCTGCGAGAGACAACTTCGAACCAGATTACGTTATCAATTGTGCAGCTTATACGGCTGTAGATAAGGCAGAATCAGATGAAAAAAATGCTTTCTCGGTGAATACAGATGCTCTTAAGTTAATTGCGGAAACATTTGCGAAAGCGAAAATCATACACTTCTCTTCCGACTATGTATACCATGCCTCAGCAGGGCCGTCTATCAGAGAAAGCCAAGCTACACGACCACAAGGAATATACGCCGTTTCGAAACGGGACGGAGAACGAGTATTGCGTGCTTGCCATAAAAACAGCATGGTCATAAGGACCAGTTGGGTCTACCACCATACCGGACATAATTTCGTTAAAACCATGCTCAGGTTAGGACGTGAAAAACCCAGCTTAACCATTGTCGACGATCAAGTAGGCGCTCCCACATACGCTATGGATATTGCCGCACTGGTTACATCCATAGTAGGTTCTGATATGAAGCATCCCTACCCGACTGAAGTATGGAATGACACCTACAATTTTAGCAATGAAGGAGAAATTACCTGGTTCGCATTTGCGGAAGCGATAAAATCAGAAACCCCTGATTTCTCAGCCCAGCTCATACCTGTATCCACAGCTTTTTATGGCGCTCCCGCTGCTAGACCTCCATATTCGGTATTGTCCTTAGACAAGATTAAAGGAACATTTTCTGTGGAGATTCGAAGCTGGAAATCTTCGCTCAGAGATTGCTTAAGTAGGATTAATGTATAGAAATCGATAATTTCTAATATTAAAATCAACTTAATTCACCTACTTTTCGTTTCTATTGCAGACATATATGGGTATAACTGGCATCATTGCTGGAGAATTATTAGCATATTCATCTTGTAGATATTAACTTGACTGTATGATTCGTATTCTGTTCGTTCTTATGGCTTTTCTCACCTTGCATTCGCTGCATGCGACACACAATCGCGCGGGAGAGATTACCTATGTCCAGTTAGATGCCCTGACGATTAAGATCACGATTACCACCTATACGAAAACCAGTTCTGCAGATGCGGACAGGGATTCTCTTGAGGTTTTCTGGGGCGATGGTTCGTTTGAGTTTGTAGATAGGAGCAATGATAATGGCCAGGAATTGATGAATGATGTTAAAGTAAATAAATACGAAGCCATACATACGTATCCTGGACGTGGAACGTATACTGTATATTTTACCGACCCTAATCGGATTTCTAATATTCTTAATGTAAATCCACCCAACTCTATAGATATAAAATTCTATCTGTCTACGACACTCACCTTGCTAGATCCACAGTTTCAAGGATTTAACAACAGTGCTATTTTATTGCAGCCCCCATTAGACTTCGCCTGCGTAGGAAGGAAATTCATACACAATCCTAATGCATTTGACATAGATGGCGACAGTCTATCTTATGATCTTGTGGTCCCTTTTCAAGATTTCGGTTCCGAGGTCCCTAACTACATATTCCCTGATCAGATTGCACCTGGTCCGAACAACAACATCAGTTTAGATCCTATAACAGGAACTTTCGTCTGGGATGCTCCCCAGATCCAAGGAGAATACAACATCGCCATCCGTATCAATGAGTATAGAGAAGGCGTCCTGATCAATAGCATCATAAGAGATATGCAGATTCTAGTCAGAACGTGTGAAAACCTACCGCCTACCATAGAATCCGAAGATGAATTCTGCGTCGTGGCAGGAGAATTAGTAGACATACCTATCACCATAGATGATCCCGATGAAGGTCAGCAAGTGATCGCTCAAGCCACTGGTGGAGCTTTACTTTCAACTTTCCGAGATCCTGCTTCTTTTAATGCTCCTAACTTATATACAGATCCTGCACTCAATACGCGTCTACAATGGCAGACGAATTGCAACCATATTTCAGACCGTTTTTATCAGGTTGTCATCAGAGCTGTAGACAATTATTTCGGTGATTCCACTGGATTAGCAACGCTTAAAACAATCAGGATTAAGGTAGTCGGCCCTCCACCGGAAAACCTGACAGCTCAATCAGAAAATGGAGGTATAAATCTTGCCTGGGATCTCCCATATTCCTGCGAAAATACAGAAGACGATTTTTTCCAAGGATTCTCAGTATGGAGAAAAGAAATAAGCACCACCATCGTTCCTGATAGCTGCACGCCAGGCTTAGATGGAACTGGTTATGAAAAAATTGTATTTATCACTACTGAAAACGATGGCAACAACTATGTGCATCGAGACATAGATGTAGAAGCACAGAAAGTATATTGTTATCGAGTGCTAGCGGAATTCGCTAATACGACAGCCACTGGAAATCCGTTTAATAGAGTGGAAAGTTTGCCTTCTAATGAAGCTTGCGAAATCGTAGACAGAGACATTCCATTTCTCACAGAAGCGAATGTCATATCTACAGATGTTGCTTCTGGGATTATCCGGGTATCCTGGGTGAAACCCGACCCTGTAGATCTGGATACGATAAGAAATCCTGGTCCATATACTTATCAGGTGCAGAGATGGACTGGATCTAGTTTTACAGATATATCGGGAGCTCGTTTTACTTCGACAACATTCGCAGGAACAGTAGATACCACTTACTTAGACACGGGCCTTAATACAGTTGATAATGACCATACCTACAGGATTTCCTTTTCTTCTGGCACTACACTTATAGGGTATTCTCCGGAAGCATCATCGGTATTCCTAGAAGTGATGGTAGGTGATAGAAGGAATGAACTTA
>CAZFJO010000024.1:19735-22868 GCA_964518915.1 uncultured Saprospiraceae bacterium | reverse complement strand
ATGTAATATATAGCTTATTTTCGTGTTTCTTATTTAAGGATCTATTAATTGTAATCTAGATCTACAACAATTGAAAAAAAAATATAAAACGCATGGATAACAATAAGCATTCGAATCACGAAAATGGGGACGCGAGTAAATGCCCATTTATGAGTGGTATCGTCAACAATGGTGCTGGAGGAGGTACTGGTAATAGAGAATGGTGGCCTAATCAACTGAAGCTTAACATTCTGAGACAACATTCTTCATTGTCTAACCCTATGGGTGATGACTTCGATTATAAGAAGGAATTCAATTCTCTTGACTTAAAAGCAGTCAAGGAAGACTTGGTCAATTTAATGACTGATTCTCAAGATTGGTGGCCAGCAGATTATGGTCATTATGGTCCTTTCTTCATCCGTATGTCATGGCACAGTGCAGGGACGTATAGGATTGCCGATGGTAGAGGTGGAGGAGGAGCTGGTACACAGCGTTTCGCTCCACTTAACAGCTGGCCAGATAATGCTAACCTGGACAAAGCACGATTGTTGCTATGGCCGATAAAGCAGAAATATGGTAAGAAAATTTCATGGGCAGATCTGATGATTCTAGCTGGAAATTGTGCCTTAGAATCTATGGGATTTGAAACCTACGGATTCGCAGGAGGAAGAGAAGATGTATGGGAACCTAAAGAAGATGTATACTGGGGTTCAGAAAAAGAATGGTTAGGAGACAATAGGTATACAGGAGAAAGAGAATTAGAAAATCCTCTAGCTGCTGTCCAGATGGGATTGATTTATGTAAATCCACAAGGACCCAACGGAAATCCAGACCCTATTGCCGCAGCCAAAGACATCAGAGAGACATTCGGTAGAATGGCTATGAATGATGAAGAAACCGTTGCCCTTATTGCTGGTGGCCACACTTTTGGGAAAACCCATGGTGCTGCCGATCCAGACAAGTATGTTGCACCTGAGCCAGCTGCTGCAACCATTGAGGAGCAAGGATTAGGATGGAAGAATACTTTTGGAAAAGGACATGGTGGTGATACCATCACAAGTGGACTTGAAGGTGCTTGGACAACGACACCAACTAAGTGGAGCAACAACTTTTTTGAAAACCTATTTGGCTATGAGTGGGAATTAACCAAGAGCCCAGCTGGTGCGCATCAGTGGACACCTAAAAATGGAGCTGGAGCAGGATTGGTGCCAGATGCACATGATCCTTCATTGAGTCATGCACCTATGATGCTAACCACCGATTTATCTCTAAGGATGGATCCGGCTTATGAAAAAATATCAAGAAGGTTTTATGAGAATCCGGAAGAGTTTGCAGACGCATTTGCGAAAGCATGGTATAAACTTACCCATAGAGATATGGGACCCGTTGCCAGGTACTTAGGAGAAGAAGTTCCTTCTGAAGTGCTTATATGGCAGGACCCAATTCCTGCAGTAGATCATGATTTAGTGGACGATGCTGACATAGTTTCATTGAAAGCTAAAATTGCTGAATCAGGACTGTCTGCTCAAGAATTGGTTTCAACCGCATGGGCTTCTGCATCTACATTCAGAGGTTCTGATAAAAGAGGTGGAGCTAATGGGGCTAGAATACAACTTGCTCCACAGAAAGACTGGGCTGTAAACAACCCTGCTTCACTGGATGGCATACTCAACAAATTAAGGTCTATACAGTCTGACTTCAATAATTCGCAGTCAGGAAATAAGCAGGTATCTCTTGCCGATTTAATCGTTTTAGGAGGAAGCGTCGGAGTAGAGCAAGCGGCTAAAGCTGGTGGTAGAGATTTAATTGTACCATTTACACCAGGTAGAGCAGACGCAACACAAGAAGATACGGATATAGACTCATTTGCAGTATTAGAACCTGCAGCAGATGGTTTTAGAAACTACTTGAAAGGAAAGTACAGTGTAGCTACAGAAGAATTGCTTGTAGATAAGGCACAATTGCTTACCTTGACAGCACCAGAGATGACCGTGTTAATCGGTGGAATGAGGGCAATAGGGGCTAATTCAGGTGACAATCCTCACGGTATACTTACTACTAGAAGAGGAACTTTGTCTAATGACTTCTTTGTAAATCTACTCGATGCGAGGTTGGACTGGAAAGCGACTTCTGACGATTCAGAAGTTTTCGAAGGAAGAGATAAATCAACTGGAGATTTCAAGTGGTCCGCTACTAGAGCAGACTTGATTCTTGGTTCTAATTCTGAGCTCAGAGGACTTTCAGAAGTTTATGCATCATCTGATGGTGAGGATAAATTTATCAGTGAATTTGTCAAGGCATGGGTTAAAGTAATGAACTTAGATCGATTTGATCTATAGAGATAAAATTTCATTTTAATTGAAATGCCAAGGTGAACACTTCACCTTGGCATTTTTTATTTTAAAGTATAGACTTGTACAAGTGAATGTTATTCATGGTCCCAACAGATAGAGGCCATGAGGAATGTAAGTTCATTAAATCTAGGATCTAGAATATCTCAATAGCAATATACTCGGTATAACTACAGTGGGTAACAATAGCCCTAAGCCTACTGAAATAAGAATGAACGCTTCTTTGTTGAAAATGGGGAATTCCCTCAGTTCAGATGACAAAGCGAGCAACATATACAAGCTTAAAAGAATCAAAGAAGTAAAAAAGAACATGCCCAATACTCTATTCTTAGTTATGGCAATAACTATAATAAAGGCGAGTAGTGAAATGGCTACTGGATTGAGAATAACAGAACTTGAAAACCAGTAAAATAAAACAAAAGGAATAAGGGTGTATTCTAAATGTTGATTCAAGTAGGCATTAATGGTCTTCATAGATGATGGTTTAAATTTAGGTGACTGTAAATAGAATTACGGGTATAATTATACCAATGTGAATTACAATGAATTTATTGCGAGGAAGTATAGGAAATGTACTTCCATCCTATCATGGGGCCTACGGCAAGAATCATATATGGGTAGAAGCTATTGCTGTGATTTAATAATTCTGAAAGTAATTGTATGCTTACTATGGTCACTGAAAAACCTATGCAATTTACAATGGTAAGTGCTGTTCCTCTATTTTTCGCAGGAGCACGCTGAGCTACCATTGTAGAAAACATCGGAGAATCCATGATAACGGCCATTCCCCATATAAGCAAAAA
>CAZFJO010000024.1:17275-19635 GCA_964518915.1 uncultured Saprospiraceae bacterium | reverse complement strand
TTGTAGAAAACATCGGAGAATCCATGATAACGGCCATTCCCCATATAAGCAAAAACACTAGCGCAAGAGGCCATGGAAAATAAATTAAAATCCATGGGCATATCAGACAGCATACTGCCGAAACTAGAATCGAATTCTTAGCAACTGTGCCAGGGCTTGTTCTTTCTGCTAGGTAGCCACCGATCATACAGGAAGGCCCTCCGATGGCTATTATGATAAATGCGTATAAGGATACATCAAGTTCTGTATGTGAGTGGATATCTATATACTTTAAGAGCATAATGGGTATAAATGTCCAGAATGCGTATAACTCCCACATATGCCCGAAATAACCGAACGCCGCCGCCCTGAATTTTTTCTCAGAGAAAACTTGCCAGAAGGAACCGAAGTTGACCTTAGGGTTTTTCTGTCGGTATGGTCCATCTGGCACCATTATAAGTAGAATGATTCCACCTAGAGCCGCCATACAGGAGGTTGTTATTATAACCGATTGCCAGAAAATATCTGACCCTAGATAAGCAATTAAATGAGGGATTGCTGTGCCGAGTACAAGGGCTCCTACAAGAAATCCTAGAGATTTCCCTAATCCACTTTTATAGTAATCGGCTGCTATCTTCATACCTACAGGATAGATGCCAGCAAGAAAAAAACCACAGAGTAATCGTATCAATACCAGACTTGAAAGGGTGTTGCCGCTGTAGAGCATTCCTAGATTGATGATCGATCCGAGGATGGCGCAGGAGAAGAAAACCTTGGATGGCGAGAAGCGATCTGCAATACTGAGAATAGCGAAAGCCAGCGTCCCTAAAATAAAACCCAGTTGGACAGCAGATGTCAGAATAGATAAAGAACTTTCTTCTATCTGAAAATTTAAAACCAAGTCCTCCATAATGCCGTTTCCTGCGAACCACAGTGAAGTGCAGCAGAATTGGGCAAGGACTATAATAGGGAGAATATATCTCTTATTGCTTTTCATTGCATCCGTAAATTCTTGCAAGATGAGAAAAATGAACTGGATAGAATGTCTTTTGTAGACAGTTTTATTAATGCCATATATACGATATATGGAGCTTTAGATGCTGATTTATGGCTATCCATATGTATATTGGAGAATAGCCGATGATCGGTATTGATCATACTTAAAAAAAATAATTTAATGAATAATTTATTAAACGAAGTAAACAGACATCTTACTGACGATGTTGTTATACAATTAACGAAACAAGTAGGAGCGCAAGATCCTAATCAAGTGAAGAAAGCAGCTTTAGGAATTTCAGAGTTGTTGTTAGATGCTATATCTAGAAATGCCAATAATCAACAAAGTGGAGGCGGATTATTCGGTGCCATAAAAAAAGATCATGATGGTGGAATCCTAGGTAATCTTTTAGATGTTTTTACGGGCAAACAACAAGTTAGTAATTCTAGTACAATGAATGGGGAAGGTATAATTTCTCATTTGCTAGGTCAGCGACAGATAGAAGCAGCCCAATTAGTGAGTCAGAGTACGGGACTACATATTTTTAAATCTGGAGTTCTTATGCAATTACTGGCTCCTGTTATTATGGGTGTTGTCGGACAGACACAGCGTTCTGGAGGTCTCGATCTAGGAGGGCTAGCTCAGGTATTACTAGGAGGTGGACAACAGTCGAGTGCACAGACCAGCAGCAGTGGTGGTGGACTTTTAAGTAAGGTGCTTGATATGGATGGTGATGGCAGTATGATGGATGATCTATTGAATTTAGGCATGAAAATCTTAAAGAAATAGATTGAATATATAGGTAAATAAAGATACAGAAGGCATTGCTAGCGCAGTGCCTTTTATATTTATATATTTCTACACCATTTTACTTAAATATGGCATCTATTTATAAAACCAACTTACCATGAATCTATGCTCTAAGTGTCTGGCTATTTTACTGTTATGTGTGCTTGTGCCATCCTGTAATATGGAAAATTCTTCCCAAGCAGGGTGGCAGAAAGTATTTAAAAATGCACCTGACGGTACATCCTTATATGGAAATAAATCAGATTTAATAGATGCAGTCAGACTGGGTTATCCTGTCAGGATAGGATGGGGGAGCAACCGAATCGAGCATGTTGCAGATGCAAGTTTTCTCACCATATTTGATAATAAAGAAGTATTCGCTCAGATTGAATCTATTATAGGGCAAGCTCCGGCAGTTGAAAATGATTCTCTGTTTATCAGATTCAGAATGGAAAACCACTGGTCTAAGATCTCTGGGTCCAATGGTTACGCTATGGGTTTTATGACCAATTATTTTCAAGATACCATTGCGGGTGGTGGAACGGATAGATACAATGCTACCACGTGGTATGTTTTGTATCCAGAACATTCCCTC
>CAZFJO010000024.1:0-17175 GCA_964518915.1 uncultured Saprospiraceae bacterium | reverse complement strand
AACGGATAGATACAATGCTACCACGTGGTATGTTTTGTATCCAGAACATTCCCTCAATATTGAGCCTGCACCACTCTGGAGAGCGGATTCTCCTAATTGGGAAAAATGGAATGAAGAAAAAAAATAAGCCCGCAATGTATTTATCTCTCCCAGAGGTTTTCTATGTTTGAATATGGAAGATGCACATAATGCGCTGCTCAAGGATTTAGTAGTTGTAGAACTTGCCAGTGTTCTTGCCGGGCCGGCTGTCGGGATGTTTTTTGCCGAACTAGGCGCGACTGTGATAAAAGTCGAAAACAAGCATACGGGAGGTGATATAACCCGCAAGTGGAAATTGCCATCGGAAGACCCTATTGACCCTTTCTCTGCTTACTATCACAGTATTAATTATGGTAAGAAATCTATATTCCTAGATTTAACTGAGAAAAAAGATATTGAAGTTGTCTGGGAGTGGGTAAAGAAAGCAGATATCGTAATCAGTAACTTTAAGAGCGATTCAGCCTGGAATCTAGGAATAGATTATGACAGCCTTAGAAAGATCAATGATCGAATTATATATGGATACATAAGCGCATACGGTGAGCACGATTCATCTCCAGGATTCGATGCTATGATTCAAGCTGAAACAGGATGGATCGATATGACAGGAGAGGTAGATGGGAAGCCTGTAAAACTTCCTGTTGCTCTTGTAGATGTTATGGCTGGACATCAGTTAAAACAAGGGATTCTACTTGCACTGCTTAAAAAAGAACAAACGGGTAAGGGTAGCGTGGTTCATGTTTCCTTATACGATGCCTCCATTGCAGCACTGACTAATCAAGCAAGCAACTGGCTTAATGTAGGACATCTTCCGAGACGTCTAGGGACACAACACCCTAACATTGCTCCTTATGGAGATGTGTTCACTACATCAGATGGCGTTACCATCATTCTTGGAACTGGCACGCAATTACAATTTGAAAATTTATGCCATTGTTTGAATCTTGTAAAATTGCTTGACTCAGATTTGTATAAAGACAATACGGCAAGACTAAGGAATAGAACTCAGCTATGTGAGATCCTCGCACAAGCATTCAAGGAGTTGACCTATACTCAATTAAAAGTAAGGTCTACTGAGAAAAAGGTTACCCTTGCTCAAGTTAAGAATATGGAAGAGGTGTTCGAGAATCCAGCGGCGCAAGACCTTATCTTAGAAAGAAAATTAGATGATGGTAGCATTGTTAAAAGTGTAAGAACTGCCATCTTTACTATAAAGTAGCTTTAGCTAATTTCTCTTCCATACCAAGTCTGGAATGGTGTCATCGGGAGATATGATTTCCGCGACGCTCAAGTTATGAATTACACTTCGCAGCATCTTGTCACTGATCCATCCATGTATGGCCCACTCCGTGCCGTGGTACCATCTTTCAACATCTTTTTCTTGTAACTCATATCTCTTAGAAACCAACCTTATGCTGTCGTCAGATTGCATGAAGGCATCGCAACTATCATGGATTGTACGCAACATACGTATGACTGAATCTGGCTCTCTTTCTATAATCGATTCAGTAGCTGCAATCATAAAGCATGGCCAGGGCGTTACGAATTCTCCGACTCTTCTGAGTTGACCACTGTCTACATAGGGTTTGGTTGTGAATTTTTCCCAGTAAAAGACATCCGTATCTAGAGACTCCAGGGACGACAGTGCACCGTCTAGGTTTTTTATGATGGAGAACTGATCTTTCTCTATTTTCTTTTCTTGCCTGGTTGCATCTACAATGGCCATCAGGTGCGAGCCCGACCCGAATCTGCTGATTCCGTACTGTCGGTCATAGATCTCTCCATGGTATCTAAGGTCGTTTTTAGCACCGGTATGTATGCCCCATATCAGAGAAGTATTGATATAGCCAGATATGATTTTTGCAGGGTTTCCAGCGATTATGTCTTTTATAATTCCTTCTGTCAGTAATATACATGCATCGACTTCTTCTTCTCTCAGTGCTTTTGTCATCTGTCCTGTTCCTCCCTTAAACGTCGTCCACTGAACCTCTATTCCCCTGGAAAGGAAATCGCCGTTTTCTATGGCCAAATGTATAGGCAGATTAAAATGTTCTGGCACACCTCCTAGTCTGATGATTGTCGGTTTCATATAGCATGTTGTAGCAAGAGCCAAGATACTTTTTTCTCTCTTACACAATTGGATCTGAGGCCATAATATGTGAAACTGAGTCGGCTAAATTGCTTTTTCCTTCTTCATTATATTAAATACTGAAAACCTCAGAATTAATCTACTCATAGGAATACAGAACCAGAAAGATGTGTTTAGCATCCTTATTTAAAGACTGAATAAAAATAAATAATTGGTTGCTTCAATTGGATATAATCCGTGAATTCATAAGTTCACTTTATCGGCCTTGCTGTGGCTTATGTAGGCAGTTCCGGTAATTGTAATTCCTAAGAATAAAGGGTAGAAGTACTTGCTAAAAGGATGTCCAGCTATAAATGAATATACACCGAAGCTTATTGTTATGAGGCCTACTATGATGGAAATTAAGTTAGTTGTAGAGGCTTTTTTCATGCAGTTTTGTTTTGATTTCCAATGTAAGGTCTCGAAATGAAGAATGATCCATTTTCCAGACCAACTGCATGAATTATCAGGCAAGTAAAGCTGTTATCGGTGAGTTTGAGGCTTGATGTGGCTTGCAGATTCATATGTGTACCTGTTCTTGATGATAGCAATCTGTTTTTTACAAATTACTTTTCGAAAAGTCCAGCCAACAGGTTTCACACGCTTTTCCCTCTACATCATGATCGTAGTGGAATATCAATTAAATGGCAACAGCTTCTAGTGCTGGTTTATGGCTACTGAATAAGCCTTTGTTCAGGGCTTGTAACGCGCCGATTTTATCCTTTGATTCTACAAGAATGGTTACGTTGTTTTTGCTGCCGCCATAAGAAACCATGCGGATAGGGATGTGAGCAATCGCTGCGAAAATCTTAGAAAGATACCCAGGTTTTTCAGTTATAAAATCGCCGACGATACATATAATGCTTAAGTTATGATCGATTTCAACGGTTGCCATTTTATTCAACTCTTCAGATATTCTAGGTAATTGTGAAGCATCATCTATGGTAAGGGAAACTGCTACTTCTGATGTAGTGACTGTGTCTACTGAAGTTTTATATTTCTCAAATATCTCAAATGTTTTTTTCATGAAACCGTAGGCAAGTAGCATGCGGTCACTTTTTATTTTGATGGCAGTAATTCCATCTTTAGCAGCTATGGCTTTTATTTCTTGACTGCCTGATCGATTAGATATATACGTTCCTAACGCAGTTGGGTTCATCGTGTTTTTTAACCTAACAGGAACATTGTTTTGTTTCGCAGGGAGAATGGTAGAAGGGTGCAAGATCTTAGCTCCGAAGTAAGCAAGTTCTGCAGCTTCATCGAAAGATAATTCTTTAATGGATTGCGTATCTTGTACATACCGCGGGTCATTGTTCTGCATACCATCTATATCTGTCCATATCTGGATTTCTTGAGCTCGAGTTACGGCCCCTATTATAGACGCGGTATAGTCACTGCCCCCACGTTTTAGGTTATCGATTTCTTGGTTGTTGTTCATGCAGATATACCCTTGAGTGACGTACAATTGTGCTTGACTATTGGTGTTAAGAATCGTCTGCAATTTCTGTTCGATGGAATTTAAATCCGGTTCATTGTTTTCATCTGTCTGCATGAATTCTAGAGCTGGGATCAATGATACATCTATATTTTGTTCAGCTGCATATTTAGTGAATAGATAGGTAGATATTAGTTCGCCTTGAGCGAGGATTACTTTTTCTTGAATTTCTGTGAATTCGCCTTCACCGCAATTTTTTATCTTATTGAGGCAAGCTCGGATATAAGACCATGATTCTTGAATGGCAGATTCATTATGAAGAAGGGATCTTACATAAGCGTGATAGAAGTCTTCCATCTCTGCCAGGAGGGAAGTGGCTTGATCGACTGAGCCTTGCTTAAGTAAGTTACCTATCTCGACCAATTGATTCGTAGTACCCGACACTGCGGATAAAACAACTATGTTTTTATCTCCATCATTTACCAGAGGAAGAATGGATTTCATTCGTTCAGGTGTTCCTTGAGACGTACCACCGAATTTCATAACTTTAAAAGCGTGCATTGTTTCTTAATTGATATTACAGGGTCGTAGAACTATATATGGGCTACAGATTCTGCAATTAGATTTAGATGTCTGAGTTCTTGAAGCAGATCGGCTTCATTGAGCGGGTTTTCCATTCTGCACATAGGAGACCTAAAGTTGTTCCCTATAAGTCCCATTAAGTGGAGAGATGTTTTTACGGGAATAGGATTGGTCTCTATGAAATTTAGATTCATCAGGTTTAAATACTTGTAATGGAGGTTGCGTGCTGTGTCTAGTTCTCCTTTTAACGCTGCATGTATCATCTGACTGAAAGGACCTGGAATCTGGTTAGCAACCACAGATATGCATCCATCTCCGCCGAGGCTGATGATGGGAAATGCTAAATTATCCTCTCCTGAGTATACCTTGAAATCTTCAGTTTTTCCAGCAATGATATCCATGACTTGTTGTAGATCACCGGAAGCCTCTTTTACGCCTACAATATTATCCACTTCCTGCGAAAGTTTTAATATTAAGTCGGCACTCATGTTTCTACCCGTTCTACCAGGAACATTATACATGATGATAGGTAGGTTCACACTTGCGGCAATTTCCTTGAAGTACAATTCTGTTCCTTTGTCAGTAGGCTTGTTGTAGTATGGGTTGCTAATAAGTAAGCCGTCTGCTCCAGCTTCCATCGCTGCTTGTGACAGGGAGATAGCTCTAGACGTGGCATTAGATCCAGAGCCAGCTATAACAGGAATTTTACCAGCGATTTTCTCTACAACGAATCCTACTAATCCTGAGAATTCGTCGAGAGAAAATGCCGGACTTTCTCCAGTTGTTCCACTGATCACAATGGCATCTGTGTCATTTAATAAATGCAACTGAAGCAAGGTTTCTAATGATAGATAGTCAATTTCTCCACTTGTTGTAAAAGGGGTAACAAGTGCTACTATTGATCCTTGTAGTTTATTAAGTGGAATCATTTATTCTTTTTGCTGTTGCAAATGTATAAGAGACTTATAAAGCGTGCAAAACATTGTAAAAAATATACGTATTTTTAACTTTGTGTTAAATATTTAACAAATAATGTTGCATTATGATTACCATCGCTCAAGTTGTCAATCACCTTATTAATAAATCTCCTTTCATAGAGGAAGGCTTGCATGAAGGAATAATCAACGTTTCGGCGCTTGCTAGAAAGATAAAACCCGAAGTAGAATCTATCACCAAGAAAAAGGTGCAACCCGGTGCCATTGTGATGGCTATTAATAGATTGTCTCCGAGTGACTATAAGCGAATCAATTCAGGTATAAGCGATTTTCTTAAATCTCTAGGAGATGTTGTTGTCCGTTCAGGGCTGAGTGATTATACCTTTTCTTATTCAGATAAGCTTACCATTAAGCAGACCCAATTGCTGCAGTTATTGGACCAGACTAAGGAGATATTTTGTACGTTTTCTCAGGGAGTTGCCGAGCGTACAATCATCATTTCGACTGCATTTAAAAAAGAAGTGGAACGTATTTTTAAAGGCGAACACATCATCAGTGTCAGAGAAAACCTTTCTTCTATAACCATCCGATTGCCTAAAAATAATGTGGATATCCCAGGGGTGTATTATATTATTCTTAAGCACTTAGCATGGGATGGCATCAATATCGTTGAATTGATTTCTACGACCAACGAATTCACCATTGTTGTTAATGATGTGGATGTAGATGAGACCTTTTCTTTACTTATGCGGATGAAAAAAGGAGGATAGAATCACGCTTCATTCCTTGAGAATCCTATGCACAACTTGTCGCAGCTCTGGGATTAATTCCAGCATGAACCAATCGTTTTTTTTCAACCAGATATTATTTCTAGGTGATGGATGCGGCAATGGAAGAAACCTGGGAAGGTATTCCCTATATGACTTAACCGTCTCTGTTAGTGTTCTTTTGCAATTTTTCCCTAGGTAGTATTTTTGTGCGTAAGCTCCTATGAGTAGAATCAATTCAAGATTAGGGAGTTTTTTCAGAACAAGACCATGCCACAATGGAGCACATTCGGGCCTTGGAGGAAGGTCTCCTGATATGCCTTTTCCAGGATAACAGAAGCCCATGGGGACAATAGATAATTTAGAGGTATCATAAAATTCATCATCACTTAAATGTAACCATTCCCTGAGCCGATCTCCACTCTTGTCTTCCCAGGGAACTCCTGAAAGATGGACTTTTTTGCCTGGAGCTTGACCGATAATGGCTATGCGACTTTCCTTATCAGCAGCAAGAACAGGATTCACTCCATCTACAAGGTGGGGCAGACAATGCGTACAATTCCTGATTTCTGCAATAAGTTCTTCCATAAAAATCAATTTAACCTTTAAAAAATTAAATCATATAGATTATTGTAGGATTTCTGGTGAGGCAACAGTCTTAGTGTTTATTTTTTAATAAGCCAGTAATTCGACTAAGTTGTGGATCTTGATTATTAATTTTATTATAAGATTTCATAAGTGTAGCTTGCGAGGTGAATTCAGTTGTATCTTTCCTCTAAGTATAACTTGATTTGAAAAATTGATCTAGTGAAGAAATACATTATCCCCGCTTTAGTATTGTTTCTGTGCGCATACATTGCATTGAAATTGGTTTCTCAGACACATCCGGAAAGCACTGCTTTCGAGGCTGATTATTCTGAAGAAAAACAGAAAGGTGCTCATATATTTGGGTTCAGAGATACACTGGATTTAGGATCCTTAGAGGATAAAGGATTTAACTGGGTTACCTTCGTCCCTTATGGTAGCCAGCGAGATTCTAAAAGTGCTGAGATAAGGCAGAGGAGAGGCGATTCTTCTGAAATGAAAAGAAGAAATGAATACTGGATACAGTCTATTGTAGATGCACGGAAAGCTGGTTTTAAAGTCTTTCTTAAACCACATATCTGGATGTTTTCGCCTGAGCCTGGGAAGTGGCGGTCAGATATATATCCGGAAAATGATGAAAACTGGACGCTATGGAGTAAGAGTTATCGAGACTTTATTCTAAGGTATGCAGAGATTGCGGAAAAGGCAGAAGCAGAGATGTACTGTGTCGGAACAGAATTAACAATGCTCTCTAAAAAGAAACCTAAATTCTGGCGGGAGGTTATCTCAGACGTAAAGAAAATATACAGTGGGAAAATCACTTATGCTGCTAATTGGTATGAAGAGTATGAAAACATCACATTCTGGGATGACCTGGATTATATAGGAATCCAAGCTTACTTCCCGCTGGTTAATCAAGATTATCCTTCGGTAGAACAGATATCCAAAGGCTGGGAGAAATACCTAGATGATATCGTCAAGGTATCTAAGAAGTATAATAAGCAAGTATTGTTTACTGAGTTAGGTTATAAAAGCTCACCTGATGGTGCAACGAAACCCTGGGAGTGGGTTGATTATTCTACGGAAGATGAATTGATCGTATCAGAAGAAACTCAGGCTAATTCTTATCAAGCTTTCTTCGATATGGTATGGGAGAAAGAATGGTTCATAGGTATGCACCTATGGCAGTGGCGGACTGACAATAGAGGTAGAAGAGGAAAGGTCGAAGTAGATTTCACTCCTAGAGGAAAACTTGCAGAAGAAGTTATAGCTCGCAGGTTTAAGGAGTAGCATCTCTATAGAATTTTAAGCGTTTCAGGTATTTCTAAAGTTGTTAAATATAGCTTAGGACTTATTCTTTTCCCGCGTTTAAGAATTTTTCTGGAATAGGATTTTCAGGGTCTTCAGCTGTAAATAGGGTATTGGCTATCCACCATCTATCATCCATATATACGAGTTGGTAACTATTAATACCTCTTTTTTCATAAGTGCCGATTAAGTTTCTACAATAATAACTCTGAAATACGACAGCTATTCCATTGTATTCATTGACCGTTAAGCCTAACGCGTATTCTTCGAATCCATCTCTGGCATATAATGGGCCTGTATTTCTGATGAACTCTTCTAAGTTGAGAGATCTTACACTGGTCTTTCCATCTCTAGATATTCTTATAGAAGCCTTCTGAGCAGTCGGCAAGAAAAGGTTTCTGTATGCATCCCAGTTTCTTTCCTCATCGATATCTCCAGATATGATTTCTATCATCTTGTCTGTAATTCCTTTAATGGTTTTTACAGCAGTGGTGTCTATCTGCCCTTGTAGTAAGGAAGAGAAAGAAAGGAATAAAATAAGAAAGATCATTTTCTTCATCATGCATAGTTTTGATTCATAAATATTGATCTGATTGTAAGAATGTATTCGGAACCTAAATCGTAAACCTTTCAAGGATGTATCCAATATTATTAGCCGATATCTTTGATCAATGCATCTACAATTTCGGGATTGAGTAGGGTAGAAGTATCTCCTAGATTAGAGGTGTCATTGGAAGCAATTTTTCTTAAGATTCGCCTCATGATTTTACCTGACCTAGTCTTAGGCAATCCTTGGGTAAAATGAATTCTATCGGGTTTGGCAATCGGGCCTATCATTTTTGTAACTACTTCTCTGATCTCTTTTTTGAAAACATCATCCGTTTCTTTATTCTGAGAAATCACGTAGGCATAGATTCCTTGACCCTTGATTTCATGTGGATACCCGACTACAGCAGACTCTATGACATCTGGATGTTCATTGATGGCATTTTCTACTTCTGCTGTTCCCATTCTGTGTCCGGAAACATTGATGACGTCGTCTACTCTTCCGATTACGCGTATTCTTCCTTCTTCATCTCTTCTCGCACCATCTCCAGTAAAGTACATATTCTCAAATGACGAGAAGTAAACCTGCCTACACCGTTCATGGTCTCCGTAGGTCGTTCTCAGAATAGAAGGCCATGGATGTTTAATACACAATAGACCTTCTACATTATTTCCTTCTACTATATGACCATCAGCATCAACCAGAACAGGTTGGATTCCTGGCATAGGATAAGACGCATAAGTAGGCTTGGTATCTGTGATTCCAGGAAGCGGTGTAATCATAATGCCTCCTGTTTCGGTCTGCCACCATGTATCAATGATGGGTGTGATTCCTCTTCCGATATGCTTGTCATACCAGTGCCACGCTTCTTCATTGATTGGTTCTCCTACAGATCCTATAACCTTGAGATCAGAAAGATCATACTTAGCTGGCCATTCATCTCCTCTTGCCATCAAGGCTCTGATAGCTGTAGGGGCTGTGTAGAATTGATTCACCTGATATTTTTCACATACTTGCCAGAAGCGTCCAGCATCAGGATAGGTAGGAACCCCCTCGAACATCATTGTCGTCGCACCAGCAAGCAATGGGCCGTATACGATGTAAGAGTGACCGGTTATCCATCCTATGTCTGCGGTACACCAGTAGATGTCTCCATTTTTATATTGGAAAACATTTCTAAAACTATAGCAAGTATAGACCATATAACCACCGACCGTATGTACGACGCCTTTGGGTTTTCCGGTAGAACCAGAAGTGTATAAAATGAACAACATATCTTCACTATCCATCTCTTCAGGATCACATTTTTCATCCTGCCCTTCTATCAGATCGTGTAACCAGACATCTACATCATCAGACCAGTTGGTATCCTCCCCAGTGTTCTTATGTACGATGACCTTTTCTACACTGTTGCAACCTAGATCCATTGCTTGATCTACTACGCCTTTTACAGGAATATTTTTATTGCCCCTACGGTTGAAGTCAGAGCACACAATCAATTTAGCTTGAGCGTCATCCACTCTGTCCGCGAGAGCCTGGGCAGAGAATCCTGCGAATACCACAGAATGAACCGCGCCGATTCGGGCACAAGCAAGCAACCCTATGGCGAGCTCAGGAACCATGGGCATGTAGAAAACTACCCGATCTCCTTTTTCGATACCTAATGCCTTCAGGCCATTGGCCCATCTGCATACTTCATCTAGTAATCCCTTATAAGTCAATTTTCTTTCTTCGGCATTAGGATCATTAGGCTCCCAGATAATGGCTGTCTGATCCCCCCTTGTTTCTATATGTCGATCTAGGCAATTATAAGTTATGTTCGTTGTTCCATTTAGAAACCACTTCACATCAGGTTTCTTAAAATCCCACTGACATACAGAATCATAGGGTTTAAACCAATCAAAAGATTGTGCCTCCTTGTCCCAGAATGCTTCTGGATTTCTGACACTTAATTCGTATTCTGATTTGTAGTGATCAAGATCTTTTAATTGCGTTGTCATTATTCTTGTTGCTTTTTCAATAATTCCTCAGAAGGGTTTAGCTTCCTCCCATTTTTCATAGAACATACAATTTATAAAAATACTTCAGAACATATGCAGATCACAAGGGAATAGCCTGTCAACTGCCTAAGCAATATGTATTTTTTCAATGTACTTCTGTAGCACTGCCTGCTCCTCTAGGTACGCGTATGTCTTCTACGAGATCGAGGATATGAGAAGGTGGTTTAGAGGTAAGTCTACTGACGACAAATGAAATCACCAGATTGAATAGCATGCCTAGAACACCGATACCTTCTGGTTTTATTCCGAACCAATAACCTTCGGGTGTTCCAGGCCCTCCTAGTTGGGGCTTGAAGTAAATAATATAAGCGGCGGTAAAAAGAATGCCACAGATCATACCTGCTATCGCTCCTTCCTTATTCATCCGCTTATCGAATATGCCTAGGATAATGGCGGGAAAAAAAGAAGCCGCTGCTAGACCAAAGGCGAGCGCCACTACTTGTGCAACGAATCCAGGAGGATTAAGACCTGCTACACCAGCACCGACCACAGCAACTGCAATAGCAATTCTGGCAGAGATCAATTCCCCTTTCTCCGAAATATCTGGCATCAGATTTTTCTTGAGCAGATCATGCGAAATGGATGAGGCAATCACAAGAAGAAGACCTGCTGCTGTAGATAGAGCTGCAGCTAACCCTCCTGCAACCACTAGGGCGATGACCCATGCTGGAAGATTGGCGATTTCTGGATTAGCAAGCACCATGATGTCTCTATCTATGGTCAGTTCATTTTTAGCAGCATCTGCTACATACTGAATCTTTCCGTCTTGGTTTTTATCTTCAAAAGTGATTAGTTTAGATTCTTCCCATTTAGTAAACCAAGTCGGCATTTCAGCATAAGGTTGCTCATTTACTGTCTGGATAAGATTCGTCCTAGCGAATGCTGCCACGGCAGGAGCTGTCGTATACAATAAGGCTATGAAAAGTAGGGCATAACCAGCAGATTTTCTGGCATCTCTGACCTTAGGTACAGTGAAAAACCGGACGATAACATGAGGGAGGCCAGCCGTCCCGAACATCAATGCTGCTGTAATAAAAAATACATTGACTCTATCATCCATGCCCATAGAAGTATACTCAGCAAATCCCAGATCCACGCTCAGTTGATTTAATTTATCTAGTAGATAGGTTCCATCGGACATAGTTCCACCCATACCGAGTTGAGGAATAGGTGTCCCGACCATCTGAAGAGATATGAAGATGGCAGGAACTGTAAAGGCGAATATCAATACGCAATACTGGGCTACCTGCGTATAGGTGATTCCTTTCATTCCACCCAGGACAGCATAGAAAAACACGATGGCAATGCCTATGAAAATTCCAGTAGAAAAAGGCACTTCTAGAAATCTAGCGAAGGCTACACCTACACCTTTCATCTGACCAACCACATAGGTGAATGAAACAAGTATCGCGCACAGTAAAGCAACCAGCCTTGCTGTATTAGAATAATATCTTTCTCCTATAAAATCAGGTACCGTAAATTTTCCAAATTTTCTAAGGTATGGAGCAAGGAGTAAAGCAAGCAATACGTATCCTCCGGTCCATCCCATGAGGTACTGAGCTCCTCCGTATCCCATAAAAGAAATCAAGCCTGCCATGGATAGATAGGATGCTGCCGACATCCAGTCTGCTGCGGTAGCCATCCCATTAGCCAGCGGAGAAACACCTCCTCCAGCAACGTAAAATTCTTTAGTTGACCCAGCACGAGCCCAGATAGCCACACCGATATATATGGCGAAAGTTATTCCTACTATTATAAAAGTCCATACTTGAACACTCATACTTACATTCAATAGTTATACAATGAATTACTTTTCGTCTACGTCATAAGCTCGATCAAGGTTGTTCATTAAAACAACATATACGAAAATCAGAATTACGAATACATATATCGAACCTTGCTGAGCAAACCAAAAGCCCAATGGGAAACCACCTATTTTATAAGCATTAAGTGTATCGGCAAATAAGATTCCACAGCCATACGATACCGCGAACCAGATGGCCAGAAGTATGAAAAGGTATTTTAAATTCTTCTTCCAATATTGATCTAGTTTCTTATCTGACATACATGGTTTATTAATTCTGTTGATAATATACAATTGCTTTCGCAAATAATAGAATCAAGGTGCCTTTCAATTTCTAACCTGTATTGATTAAAAACAAACGAATAGAGAAATTATTATCCTAAGAATAAGGTGCATACCCGGTTTTTGTACTTTCTTAATTCCTCAATCTTTCTTCTTACAGCTTAGGAACACCTTTACTGTTTTTAATTAAAAAAAAACTGTTGATACACAGGGTTTCCGTAGACATATCCCATTCCTAGCACGTCTATTACTTGTGCTTGGTTATAGAATAGTGTGGTATCTACATTGGAATAGTTTTCTTCAGATTTTGAAAAAGGAATTTCCAGTTCTTTCCAGTATGCAGTGAGGGCAGTCCTTGAGCTTTTTAGGAAAGGGGCATATAATAATATGTTGTTTTAAAAGGATGAACCTTATTCGTCACAGATTTCTACTGGATGATCACAAGAGGGTTGAGATGGGTCACTATTGTGTGTTTTCAAGATAGAATAGACATAGATTTGAATTGTAATTGAAAATTTAATACACATAAAATCTAACATTATGAGATTTATAATAACAGCCTTAATATTTTTAGCTACATGCGTCGTAGGCTTAAGCCAAAAACACACGTACATGAAACTGGACAGCTTTTTTAATATTCTCAAAGAAAATGATAGGTTTTATGGTAGTATAGCCGTTACCCAAGGGGGTAATCTTATATATAAAAATGCCATAGGATATGCAGATTTAAAGCGTAAGGTAAATAATGAAATCAATACAAAATTCAGAATAGGTTCGATTTCTAAAACCTTTACGGCTACTCTTGTAATGAAAGCCGTAGAACTTGGTAAATTAAAACTAGACGATAACATCTCTGCTTATTTCCCCGAAATTCAGAATGCTAATAAGATTACCATCAGACATTTGCTTAATCATAAAAGTGGTATTTCTAACTTTACAGATAGAAGTTACTTTTCTTGGTATAAAACACCTATTACTCAAGCTGCATTATTGGATACAATAGTAAATAAGGGTGTCGATTTTGCACCTAATACGGATTATGCTTACAGCAATTCTAATTATGTTTTATTGACCTTTATTTTAGAAAAAGTACTTGAGCGTTCTTATAGTCAGATTCTAGAAGATCATATAATAAGACCTCTAGGGCTCAATAATACCTATTATGGAGGTAAAATAAATACAGCTAACGCTGAAGCTAAATCTTATCGCATGGAGGAAGAGTGGACTGAAGAACCAGAAGGAGACATGTCAATTCCATTAGGAGCAGGGGGAATTGTTTCAACTCCTACCGATCTGTGCCTGTTTGCTAGAGCCCTTTTTAGAGGGGAATTGATTTCAGAAGAAAGTCTGAAACAGATGAAACCAGTAGGGGAAGATTCTTATGGGTTTGCATTATATGGTACCACACATCACAATATGGATGGTTGGGGCCATGGAGGAAATATTGATGCATTTGCGTCTAATTTAATATACTTCGAAGAAGAAGATATAAGCATTGCCATAAGTTGTAACGGCTCTAACTTTGGAATCAACGATGTGGAATTGGCAGCTATTAGTGAGATTCTTGGAAAGCCTTATGATTTCCCCTCATTCAATTATTTAGAATTATCTACTGAAGAATTAGATCCATACTTAGGAACTTATGCGACAGAAGAATTGCCGATGGATTTTATTATTGCGAAAGAAGATAATGTTCTTTTTCTCACTATAACTGGACAATCTCCAATTGTTCTTAACGCAGAAGGTGATCATAAATTTTCGATTATGAAGTATGGTGTAAAAGTGGAATTTGTACCTGAAGAAAAAACAATGCATTTTACGCAACAAGGAATGGCTTTTCTGTTAAAATTAAAAGACCCTACAAATACCGAAGAAACTGTGAAAGTAAGTGTAGAAAATAATGTTGACTTTGAATTGTATACAGGTGTCTATACTTCAGATCAATTACCTATAGATCTAGACATATCCTCAAAAGACGACGGTCTTGTGGCACAAGGAACGGGTCAGCCATCTTTTAATTTGGTTTCTTTAGGAGATCATAAATTTTCGAATACAGAAATAGGATTGACGATCACTTTTATTCCTGAAGAGAATAAAATGAAATTCAAACAAGGAGGCTCTGAATATGAAATGGTGTTAAAAGAGTAGTATAAATAATGTTTATTGATTCGCTAAGGCCTCTAAACGATAGAGGCCTTTTTTATATCATAAAATTTTAAAATTACTTCCCCTCTTAAATGATTACCTTCAGAATAGCGTACTAATTTTTACTTGCTGAATCTGCATGGTCTATAATGGTCCTCATCTCATCTTCTGTAAGTCCTACCTTATTCTTAAGGACTTCAATATAATCGATGCTGTTATACAGAGGATAGTCTGATCCGAAAATGATGTTATCGATGCCTATCCGGTTAATGTAACTTCTCAATTCTGTAAATGCCTCTTCCGTTAATTTAGGAACACCTTCACTGTCTTTGTCTAAAGCAACTGCTGATATATCGAAATAGATTTTATGCTTTTCCGGAATCCTGTTTTCTGTTTTTAAAGTTAAATATGCATCGATAAAGTCCTTGGTCTTCTGGTTAAATCCTCCTGAGGTTCCGAAGTGTGCTATCCGTATTTCTATAGGATCAATCTGAGACAATATACTGTCTGCGAAAAGTTCTAGATCTGGCTTTCCAAACTTAGGGTGCCAATTGTCGAAGTGCAGTAGTACAGGCGTTTTTAATGCAGAAGCCTTTAAGAATACGGGCTTGACCATTTTTAAATGTTCAGGTTCCGTCAGGTAAACTTGAGAAGTACTGAAGTGAAGTTTTAAGCCTATGTCTGGATTTAGACCATAACATCTTTCCAACTCAGATACAGCGTAATCCTTAAGCGGGTCGACAGCAATGTATGGGTTGACTTTGTCCTTGTAACTTTGAGTGGCGTTTAAGATGAAATCGTTTTCTGCTTTCAACCTTTCTTCTGCATCATCTCCTTGATAATACTCAGGGTTTCCGTAGACATATCCCATTCCTATCAGGTCTATTGATTGTGCTTGATTGTTGAATAGTATGGTATCTACATTGGAATAATATTCTTCAGGTCTTGAAAAAGGAATACCTAGTTCTTTCCAGTATGCAATGAGGGCAGGGCTCATGATGTGAACATGGCTGTCAGAGATACTGACGCTATCATCTGTTGAGGTCTTTTCTCCTAAGAAACAACCTGTAGCGATCATGCTTGAAATAAGTACAAGAACAAGTGGATATATTTTCGTCTTCATGTTTAAAAATAAATAATTTCCAACTAAAATTATTTAAAAACAGATATCCACTGGAATGATATTAAGGACTACTTTTTAACCCTATTAAATATTTTCTTAGTAATTCGTTCAATTCCATTGTCGTACATGACGAAAAAAATACCTTCTTCTTCAATAGTTAAGCGGGTCGTCAACTGATTCTTAGCCATTGTTTTTTTCAACAATATGCGACCACTTAAATCTAAAATTGAAAGGGTTCCATCGATAGGTGTAGGTTCTTTAAATTGAATGTTGATTTCACCTTCCGATGGATTAGGGAATACCTTAAGTTGATTGGTTGCGAGGAAATCGTCCTCTATTCCAGTACTTGTATTACACTTGCTTAACCACCTCGATAGGGCGGGCTGATCATTGCCTTCTATATCTCTCAGAGATACGCTCTTAAATATCTTTTCGGCATCAGAACCTGTGTTATCAAGAAGGTAATGCAAGAAAAGCCAATTGACAGATTCTACGTTGTGGCCTTCTATTATTTCGAATAATCTGTCAACAAAATCCACTTGCTGCTCTGGACTGCTCTTCCAACTTCCAATTAGAGAATCTGCGGGCCATCCCGTTTCTGTTATGGAGATGGCTTTGTCGCCCCATCTAGAAAAAATAGGATCTAGATAAGTGAGGGGAATATCACTAGCCAGGGTATCATGGAAGAAAGGGTAGACCGTTAATCCCAGCACATCGATTTTCGATTTATCGTGGGCGTTAAACGCTCCCCAGTGCGGATTCGTAAAACCGGTTAATGCTCCAGTCCCGGCTAGGTGTTCGTAATTAAAGACTGTTCCTACCTGAGTATTAGGAGCATGGATTTTAATGGAATCGTAGGCCTCATTGTAAAACTCCACCCAGTTCTTGAAGTCAACAGAATCTAACTCATAATATCGACTGGTTTCATTACCGATAAACATATAAGTCGGTTGTAGTGAATCCGCAGCATTGATCAACATATCGAGGAATAGTTCTTTCATGCTGTCGTTGGTCCAGTTATTCGTAGGATCTTCTGGTACATTTAAGAGTAAGTTTTCTCCGGACCGCCAGGCGAAGTTTATCATATCCGTATATGCGAAGGATTCCGGCTGAAGCAGTGATACTGTTTTCTGAAGATTAGGGATCAACCCGCTAGTCGCCACTGAATTTCTCCATGCGCCATTTCCAAATACGATACCGCCATTACAGGTATTGGCAACTTCTTCTAGGAATTCTGCGAATTGAGAAAAATCTGCCGTATGCCCAAGAGGGGAAACTGCATATCCTAGTTTTCCAGTGAATGTCTGTGAGGTCAATAACCCTGAGCTTAGGATCATTGTGAGGGTAAGTAAGAGTGTCTTTTTCATATTATGCTTTTTTACGTCCTAGGCTATCTTTTTTATATCCATCTGATATATTAGATATGGTCGTGATC
>CAZFJO010000023.1:19645-23710 GCA_964518915.1 uncultured Saprospiraceae bacterium | reverse complement strand
GAACCATATATGACTCAGATGGCGAAGAAACACTAATCGGAGCTAATGTGACCTTAAAAAATGACCCCTCGACTGGGGCATCCTCAGACATAGATGGAAAATATCTATTGAGCAATCTTCCATTAGGTACTCAGACCGTCGTTTTCTCATACACTGGATTCAATGATTTAGAAAAGGAGGTCTTCATAGAAGAAGGTAAAACGACTGTAATAGATGTGTACTTAACCCTAAATAGCATTGTTACGGAAGAAATTGTAGTTACAGCACAAGCTACTGGACAAGCCAGAGCCATAAAACAGCAGATTAACTCAGAATCCATTGCCAATATAGTCTCCGCTGCCAGAATACAAGAACTTCCAGATGTCAATGCCGCAGAAGCCATTTCTAGGTTACCAGGAATCGCTATAAATAGAAGTGGTGGTGAAGGACAGAAAGTTGTCATAAGAGGAATGGCTCCTAAATTCGCCGCGATTACGGTCAATGGAATAAGAATGCCTTCTAATTCTAGTACAGATCGATCAGTCGACTTATCGCTCATTTCACCTGAATTGCTTGATGGAATTGAAGTCTACAAGTCCCCATTACCAGACTCAGATGCTGAAGCAATCGGTGGAACTGTAAATCTAAGATTAAGAAAAGCGCCTAAGGACTTAAAGTTCTTAGTAAAGGGATTAGGAGGTTACAACGATTGGAATGAAGATTATGGAGATTATAAAGGAGTCTTACAAGGAAGCAATAGGATCTTCAATGACCAATTAGGTATTGTATTTCAGGGAAGTGCAGAAAGATTTAATAGAGGTGGAGATTTTCTCACCAATCAATGGAGACAAGGCGCTACAGATACGACAGGTGTAACAGAAATCTTCGGACAGAGCCTTCAATTAGAAGATAGACTAGAGATAAGGAAAAGACAAAATGCAAGTCTATCGCTAGACTACAGCATCGGGAAAAATAATTTTTCCTTTTTCGGTCTATACAGTAGAACATCAAGAGATCGTTCATCGATGCAAGAATTATATAATCCTAATGATCCATCTATAAGATTTATAGGAACCAATATTGAGAACGAACTTACATTAACATCATTATCATTATTAGGTGAGCATCTGGTAGGCAAGTCTACGATTGACTGGGCTGTTGCCACCAGTGAATCTAAGGGTGAAACACCCTATAACTTAGAGATGCTGTTTGAGAACACCTTTAACACATTCGATTCTTCACTCAACAATGATTCTCACCCTAGGAACTATTATGAATCTGCTACGCCAGATTTAGACAATACATTTTTAAGATCTACGAATTTCGAAAACACGTCATCTCAAGAAAAGACGAACACAGTTGCACTAAATTATAAGCTACCATTTGCCTTGAGCGATAACCTAAAAGGCTACTTCAAGACAGGAGGTAAATTTATTTCCATTTCAAGAAGCCGGGACATAGACCTACTTTCAGAAGACTTCTATTATCTAGGAGGCGCCATCGGTAGAAATGCCATAAATGCTTCTACTGGAAACCTTATTCTACTACCGAACAATTCTGACCTTGTAAGTATTAAGAGTTTTACTGGGAACAACTCACAACCAGACTTTGTCAATGAATCAGACGTCAACATAGGCTTAAAGACCAACTTGGACGAAGACCTTATGAGACAGTGGTACAACGATCAGAAGGACCTTCTCACCCAGAACAGAGAAGTAATTGTAGATAGATATGAAGTAGAAGAGACCATATCGGCTGGGTATGCCATGCTGAAACTAGAAATCTCTGATAAGTTATCTATTATACCTGGATTTAGATATGAGTATTCAGATAATGAATATAGATCTGGTATATCTTCCCTAAATGGAAGGTATGGCGTAAATGGTTTTTTTAGAGACACCACTACTACGCAGACCTATGGAGAATTCTTACCTCACCTACATATCAAGTACCAAGTTTTAGATTGGTTAGACATAAGGGCTTCTTATGCGACGACAATCGCTAGGCCAGATTTTAATTTTATAGTTCCCAGGTCGCAGATCAATGACAATACGCTGGTAATAACATCTGGTAATCCTAACTTAAGGCATGCCAAAGCAAGAAACCTTGATCTATTCTTGTCTGTATATAAAAATAAATTAGGCCTATTCTCAGCAGGAATATTCCATAAAGAAATAGATGACATCTTTTATTCATGGAGGACAAGACTCTTCGATCAAGAAACAGCAGACGAATTTGGTTGGCCATCTAATAAGGGCTACGAATTACGTTCTTTTATAAATTCTGGTAAGTCTACTGTGCATGGTTTCGAACTGGATTTTCAGACCAATTTTCGTTTTTTATCAAGTATATTTCAGCACTTCGTATTCAACATCAACTATGCTAGATTATACTCGACAACGGAATCATTTTTCTTAACTTCTGAGACGATTCTAGTTTCACAGAGACCTCTTATATTCCAGACAATTTTTACGAATAATGTTAGAGAAGTCGCTCTTCCGCGTCAATCTCCACATGTATTAAATCTATCACTCGGTTACGATTATAATAAGTTCTCCGCAAGAATATCTGGTAATTATCAAGGTACACAAGCGAGTTCTTATTCATCTAATAAAGATTTCGACAGATTCATTTCTAGCTTCTGGAGATGGGATGCTTCTATAAAGCAAAAATTCAAAACAAGGTGGAGCTTATTCCTTAACGTCAATAACATCACCAATCAACAAGATGTAAGCTTTACAAGATCTGAAGAATATACGAACACCATCGAAACATATGGAATGACCGGAACTCTAGGTCTTCAGTATCAACTTAGATAATAATATTGAAATAAATAGTCAACAAATAATTTTACTAATTAAACAAACATTAAGGGATGAAAAAAATTTACAAAATCACATTATTTCTATCATTTCTCATAGGAGCATGTAATATTTCAGCTCAGGCGATTGTCAATATTCCTGCTAGCACAGACCCGACTATGCCGACGGACATATTCGATTATATCATGGGGGATACTACTGCTACAGGTGAGCGTAATGACAACAATACAATATATACCCTAGAAAATGGTCAGGTATATATTACCACAGGTAGGATTGTTAATAAACCTGAATGGACCTTGCATATAGAAGCTGTCGATTTAGATGATACCGTTAATAAGCCTATCATCGCTAGAATACCTAATGACAGTGGAACCTACCCTGACATCATGAGACCAGAAGGGAATGTAACCCTAAAAAACATATGGTTCGTTGTGGGAGAAACAGGTCCACTTGAACAACATGAATGGGGTAAAATCCGATACATGGGAGATGATACAAGAATCATAGCTGACCACTGTATTTTTGAGAAAGACAGAGGAGGTTTCTTCCAGTTGCGTGGAAACAACATAAAGCTATATATAACGAATTGCGTATTGAGAAATGGAGGAAACCGTAGAGTAATCCAAGGAAATGGTCGTGGTGTAGATGCTAGAGATACAGCGCTCGACACCTTGGTTATGAGAAATACCATCGTCCATAATATCCAGGATAGATTTTTCCGAAGTCAGGGTGGAACGGATCCTCACAATTACGTCGAAATCGATCATTGTACTTCGTTTAATACCGCTGGGAGGCATGGATTTATCCAACTAGGAAGAGTCATAACCGCTAAGATTACAAACAATTTATTCATTAATCCAATTATGCTAGGTTCAAGTCCAGCATACACGGATGAGCAGACACAGCCTGACAACGATTTACATAAAGTTATCACAATGGATACGCTGTATGATAATACTGCTTTAACCATCTCTAACAACAATGTTTTCTGGACACAAGATGTCAAGGATTACTGGGCTTCTAATGATTCTGTTTCAGCACCTGGATTGTTGTCTACACTGGTTATGGATAATTTAGGCGCAGCAGCTGAAAATGCATTTTTCGAAGAAGAAGTTACACTTAATAGTGTTCCAGGTACTATTCTTCAGTATGTAGTAGATTTATATGCTGACCCTACAGCAGAGGACATGTTTGATTTTATAGTCGAGGATATTGCCTTAGCAGGAACTGATTTCGATTCTGGAAATTTATTTGATTTTGA
>CAZFJO010000023.1:0-19545 GCA_964518915.1 uncultured Saprospiraceae bacterium | reverse complement strand
TGGTCTTCAGTGGTCGAGAAAGAAAAAATGGATGGCGGCACACATGATCTAGGTTTTAAAATCTATTGTCCATTCGGCAATGCCTATAAAATCACTAATGAAGAAGCGTATATGGATGTTTTTGTAACAGCTGCTAAAACATTAATCACAAGATACAATCCTCAAGTAGGAGCAATAAGATCGTGGGACCACCATGAGCACTTATGGAAGTATCCTGTTATCATCGACAATATGATGAATCTAGAAATGCTTTTCGAAGTGACCAGACTCACAGGGGATTCTATGTATCACCATATTGCGGATCAACATGCAAGGACGACGCTTGAAAATCATTTCAGAGAAGACAACAGTTCTTATCATGTCATCGACTTCAATCCAGAATCTGGTGATGTCACTAAAAAGAATACCCACCAAGGACTGAATCATGAATCTGCCTGGAGCAGAGGTCAGGCATGGGGTCTATACGGGTTTACCGTGTGCTATAGGTATACACAAGATGAAAAATTCCTTGCTCAGGCTAAAAAAATAAGTAATTTCATATTCAATCATCCTAGACTGCCAGAAGACAAAATTCCTTACTGGGATTATGATGCTGAGAATATCCCTGACGAACCTAGAGATGTATCCGCAGCCGCGATTACCGCATCTGCTCTCCTTGAGCTGGGAAAACATGATCCTGAGAATGCAGATAAATATATCAAGCACGCAGATAAAATCCTAGAATCACTTGCTACAGATAAATATCAATGTCAAGTACCTCCATTTTTCCTAAAACACAGTGTAGGCAGCATTCCTGGTAAATTCGAAATGGATTCTCCTATTATCTACGCTGATTACTTCTATGTAGAAGCCTTACTGAGAAGAAATAAAATTTCTATATAAGCCCATAGATCTAAATTACAATTATGATAAAAAAGGTCTTACAGATAATTGCTTTAATATGTCTTCTACTTTTTCTTTCCATCAAGAAAGGAGCTATCATTAATAATGTACTCCACGAAAGAAAGATAGTCAATATCAACTCCTCATGGCAATACTTAGAAAATAACACAGAAATTCTAGGCGAATTAAAAAATATCGATGGGTGGGAAGATATCAATCTCCCTCACACATGGAATCAGTGGGATGCGGTTGATAATACACCAGGATACCGAAGAGATGCCAGCTGGTATCAAAAAAATATTTTTATAAAAGATTATGAAAATGCTCATTACTATTTAAAATTAGAAAGTGCCAATATAACTTCTGACATTTATATCAATGGCAAGAAAGTTTCTCAGCATATAGGTGGTTATATAGGGTTCGAAATAGACATTACCCCATTTATAGATTTAGGAAATCAGAATACCATATCTATCCGGGTAGATAATAGTTACAATCCCGATGTCATCCCATCGCAGAAAGCCGACTTCTTTATTTATGGTGGAATAACAAGAGACGTCTGGCTTAAAATTGTACCAGAAGTCAACATCGCTAATGTCCACATTTCAGCTCCAGAGATTTCAGAGAATGAAGTATCCACACAATTAAAAATTGATATCAGAAATCCACACTCACCTGATAAAGAATTTAAAGTAAGAGGTAGAGTCATTGATCCACAGACCGATAGGGTCGTTTCTGAAAAAACAATAAAATATGCTGACCTTCTAAATGATCAGTCTCTCCTACTCCCTGCGATTCAAGACCCCGTTTTATGGTCTCCTAAAAACCCGAAGCTATATAACGTGGTAACTCAGATTCTGGATGGCGATAAAGTCATCGACCAGACTACCATTCCATTTGGATATAGATGGTTTAACTTCGAAGACAATGGAGCATTCTTCCTTAACGGTGAGAGGCTCCTCCTGCGAGGTACACACAGACATGAAGAGCATGCTGGATATGGAGCCGCTATGCCTAACCACCTACATAGAAAAGACATAGAGCAGATTAAGGAAATCGGTGCTAACTTCCTTCGCCTCGGCCACTATCCCCAAGATCCAGAAATCTATAAAGCATGTAACGAATTAGGCATCATTGTATGGGACGAACTTCCATGGTGTCGTGGTGGTTTAGGCGGGGATACATGGAAAAACAATACAGAAAAATTACTAAAGGAACAAATACATCAGAATTACAATCATCCCTCCATCCTCTTCTGGTCACTCGGTAATGAGATATACTGGTTGCCAGATTTCGAAGGAGGAGGTGATGAAAAAGAAATGAATGCCTATGTCAGAAAACTAAATGATATAGCCCACGAGCTAGACCATACTAGGTTAACAGCCATAAGGAAGTATTATGCAGGTGCGGATTTAGTGGATGTGTTTTCTCCCTCCATATGGTCAGGATGGTATGCAGGCGTTTATACCAACTATGAAAAATCTCTTACAGAAAATCAAAAAAAATATCAAAGATTTCTTCACATGGAGTATGGAGGATCTAGTCACGTAGGAAGGCATACAGAAAACCCCATCAGTGGCGATGGCATGATGGACGAAGACAACTGGGCAGAAGTAGCTAATCAAGTCAACATTAAGAACGTTGCTAAAGAAGGGGACTGGACTGAAAACTACATTGTAGATCTTTTCGATTGGTACTTAGGAATCACAGAAACGAAAAATGATCTTTCAGGAACAGCGCAATGGGCTTTTAAAGATTTCGGAACACCCTTACGGCCTGAAAACGCCATACCCTATTTAAATCAGAAAGGGCTAGTAGATAGATCTGGAAAACCTAAGGATGCATACTACGTATTTAAAAGTTACTGGTCGGAAGACCCATTCACCTATATCGAATCTCATACCTGGAAAGAAAGAAGAGGCCCTGAGGGTCTGCCTAGAAACCTTTCTGTGTTTAGCAATTGTGAAACAGTAGAGCTTATACATAACAATGCCTCTCTCGGTTCTAAAGAAAAGATCATCGGTTCATTTCCTGCCAGTGGTTTAAACTGGGATGTTCATTTTAAAAAAGGGGAGAATACGCTTATCGCAAATGGGTTTAATCATGGAAAAAAAATCACTTCTGACACATTAGTCGTTAATTATGATTACGCAAAAGCAGAAAAACCTGATAAAATAGTACTTACCTATCAAGTATTAAACAATGGCAATTACTTAATAGAAGCCATCATGAAAGATAAAAATGGTGAAAGAGTCCTTAACTACGAAAAGCACATTTACTTTTCTAAAGATGGTACAGGCGAATTTTTAAAAGACTATGGCACTCCGACCAGAAGTCAGGTCATACAGATGGCTAATGGGTATGCCGCAATAGAAATGAAGGGTTCTCATAAAGGAAAAGCCATTATAGAAGCTCGGAACCAAGACTTCAAGGGGAGCTATTTGGTAATAGATTTCGAAAAAGAAAACAACATTACCACTACCTTTAAATCAAAATAATAAAACAGTACTTAGCTGAAGTACGGAATGATTAAATAAAACACTTATATGAACCGACAAGCAATCATCATTCTGTTTCTAACAATTTCAGTACTTACACAATCGTGTAAAGAAACTCCACTTGAAGCGAAAGATTCTGCCGCAACTTCCATCAAAAAAGCGCCTTCCACTGAGCAGAAAACACAAGCACTTATTCTGACACAGGATTTTCCTTATGACACGGAAAATGCAGATAGCATCAGTGGACCTTATATTAAAAAGAAAAAGCTAAGTGTGCCCCTGAATCTTAAACCTCAGAATAAGTGGTTCATGTTTGAAGGACCTGTGCTAGAAAATGATGTAGTTGCTTATAGATATTATGCGGATAGCAGGCATAGGTTCGACATTTATGGAAAGCAGGTATCTGATCTCGTTATGGATACCGTCGGATGGAAGTATCACGACATCATGGATTGGGGATCAGACATACTAAAAGTAGGGAATTCTCTAGGAATAGGCAGTCCAGCCATCCGATATAAGGATAGTTTATATTACTTAACCATATGGGATAATAAAACCATTGAAATCATTGAGAATGGAAACGATCGGTCTATGATAAGGACCACCTTCACTGGTTTAAAGATAGAAGATTTTAGTTTTGACCTCATACAAGATTGGAGTATAGAAGCTGGAGCGTCGTGGTCAGAAATCAGCCTTAAAGTTCCCAACGGAAACCTTCCTGATGGAATGCAATTCGCAACTGGATTCATAAAGCACCTACCTGAAATATCACATGGGCATTACGACGATGTGTTCTATGCGATGAACTGGGGCAATCAATCCTTCCATAATGAAGAACTAGGGATGGCAATCATCGCACATTATCGTTACGAACCTACACATATATCTGATACGTTCAGCCATGCATATGTATTTAACAAAGCTGAGAATGAAGTAACATATCGTTTTATGTCAGCGTGGGAAAGAGACAAAAGCAATGTGACCGACACTGAAGCTTTTCAACAACTAGTGCATAATGCATCTAAAACCGTGCGATAACATTCAACACTATGAAGGTCCTCTTAAAAACAGTTGTAATCATCTTCACTTATTTACTCCTATGTTCAGGGAGTTATAGAAAGACAACTGCACCTATAGATGATCAACCACTATACATTATTCTAAAACTAGATGATCTCTGGTACAAGGATAAGATGATTCATGAAGGATGGGACACTACTATATCTTATTTAAATGAAAAAGGTATTACAAGTAGCATAGGGATAGTCGGGGAATCACTAGAAGAAGACAACCCTGATTACTTTAAGTGGATTTCGGATCGAGTAGCCGAAGGACATGAGATATGGAATCATGGATACTGCCACTGCAGGGATAAGAACAGCGGCATCAGTGAATTTAAAGGCAAGCCTGCACATGAGCAAAGCCATACCCTATTGAAAACACAAAACCTAGCGAAAGAGAAACTGGGCATTACACTGAAAACCTTCGGAGCGCCCTACAACTGGTCTGACCAGGAAACCGTTCAAGCCTTGAACGATATACCAGATATAGAAGTATGGTTGTACAAGGAAACCGATACACCTACTGATAAATATGTTCTAAATAGAATTAAAGAAGTTAACTTAGAATACCCTGTTCATAATCCAGATTCTGAGATGTTTAAAAAAGGGTTTAATACATATAAAGAAGAGCCTGTCCTAGTTATTCAAGGCCACCCGAGGAGCTGGGCAGAGGATAAAAACAGGATGGAAGAATTCAAGAAAATAATTTCCTTTCTCGAAACCGAAAATGTTCGTTTCATTACACCTCATGATTATTACGTAATGGTTACTAATAATTAGAGTTATAATGAATAGAAAAACAATACTTCTCTTCTTCCTAGCTATCTGTGTAAGCTGTAAGGAACCTGTAAAAAGTAAGCATGATGGAATCAACAATATCAATTCTGACCAAGTCAGAAACACGGATGCAATCACAAGTCCGGTAAATCATAAGGAAATCATCCTCAAAGCAGACGAATTCTTAAATCAGCGTCCAGTTCCTATAACGAACTTCAGCAACGAAAGGAGTGCAGGAAGCATTAATGACTTTTACTCTGAAGGCGATTACTGGTGGGAAAATCCAGATGATCCAGAAGGTCCTTATATAAGAAGAGATGGGCTATCTAACCCCGACAACTTCGTCCAGCATAGACAAGCCATGCGCAATTTAAATCTATGGGTATCTACACTCACTGCTGCCTATAAAATATCTAAAGACCGTAAGTACGCACAGCATGCTTTAATACACTTAGAAGCCTTTTTTCTTGATCATAATACAGCAATGAATCCTAGCCTACTATATGCACAAGCCATAAAAGGCAGGGTTACAGGAAGAGGCATAGGTATCATTGATACCATACACTTAATAGAAGTAGCCCAATCGATTAGGGTACTTGCAGAACTGGATTTTCTCGCCGGAGAAAAGTTGATCGGTCTAAAAAACTGGTTCAATCAATATGCAGATTGGTTGACAACTCATCCCTATGGGCTTGACGAAAAAGACCATGGTAATAACCACAGTACATGGTGGGCAGCACAAGTCGCATCATTCGCCCGACTTGCAGACAGAGAAGACCTTATAAATATAGCTCGCTCCCAATTCAAGAAATTACTCTTGAGTCAGATGGATGAAGATGGTCGTTTCCCAGAAGAATTAAATAGAACGAAACCATACAACTATACCCTATTCAACCTTGAAGGTTTTACTATATTGAGCTTGATAGCTTCGACAAAAGAAGACAACCTGTGGCATTATGAAAAGGAACATAAAAGCTTATTGAAAGGGTGGAAATTTATGGAGCCATTCATTAAGGATAAATCTTCCTGGATAAAACCACCTGACGTACAGTATTTCGATGAATTACCTGTACAGAGTGCAGGATTCCTATTTGCTGCTAATGCTTACGAGAATGAATCCTTTCTAGAGACATGGAACTCCATTGATAAAGTCCCAGAGTCTATGGAAATAAAGAGAAACCATCCTATTTTACATCATATCTTATGGACAGAAAACATCATGTAGAATGAAATACACTTTTACAATTGTCGGAATATTCTGTTTATTCAATGTGTCCTCTCAAGTGATCTGTAAGGCCTCTGCCGACTCAGGAAGTGGATACACAACAATACTTAATGCTGGACTTGACATAGAAAGCCCAGATTGTCAGCATGGTGATTTCGGAGCGCATGTCACTCAGGTTTACGATGAAAAAATAGATAGAAATGTCTTCGTATTTCACAGCCATATAGCTGAGGACAATGACCGATGCCAAGTTCAAGATCGAGTAAGAATGGAAATAAAAGGAGGACCCAATACAGATGAGGAACTCCAGCACACCTTGGGGTCAGAATCTTTCTACAGGTGGAAATTCCGTGTAGATGAAAACTTTATAGGTGCTTCTACATTCAACCACATTTTTCAGAACAAAGCTAAGGGTGGAAACGACGATTCTTTTCCTGTACTCACAATTACCTTACGAGCTGAAATACTTGAATTGAGGCACGATGGTGGTGATACAGGAAGCGACCTCGGCGTAGTCGCTGAAGCAGATTTAAGTGCTATAAGAGGAAGGTGGATAGAAGTTTATTGCAGACAATTACATGCTGAAAACGGAGCACTAGAATTCACGCTCACAGATCTTGCCACAGGAAGAACTATCCTAGAATACGTAAATAACAATATAGACTTGTGGAGAACTGGAGCCACATACAATCGTCCGAAATGGGGCATGTATAGGAGTAAAAACAATGTACTCAAGGATGAAGAAATAAGATTTTCAGACTTCTGCATATCCGAGTCAGATGTTTCTCTATGTCCTACAGAAGTTGCAGAAGTCAGAGATACTGTACCACCATCTGCTCCGACTAATCTAGTTGTATCTAATGTTTCTATGAATCTTGCTGAACTTCAATGGGACCCATCCACAGACGAATTCGGAGTGACGCAATACTTTGTAATACAAGATGGTGTAACGATAGACTCAAGTTCCACAACTTCAATTACCCTTATCAACCTATCACCTGGCACCTCCTATGACTTCAGGATTAAGGCAGCAGATGAAGCAGGCAATATTTCACAAGAATCTAATTCAGTTACCACAACAACAGATGCAGCAGATGCTCTTCCAGATATAGCTACGCTTTCATTTCCTGAAGATGGAGCAACAGGAGTAGACATCAACCCTACCCTACAATGGGCTATAGGAAACAATACAGATAGCGTCAGCGTATTTTTAGGTACAGAAAATCCACCACCCTTTATTGGCAATCAATCAACTTCATTTCTAGAGCCTGAATTGATGCCAGGAACAACCTACTACTGGAGCATCCATGCAATCAATGAAAATGGGGAAACGCTGAGTCCTGTGTGGACATTTTCTACAGGAGATGAAAATGGTGATGCTCCATGGCAAGTATATCGAGCAACCACACGTCCAGAAGTAGAATCTAGCATATATGAACTTAATAGAATTCCTGAAGTACCCGCCGCAGATGAAATCATCAACGATGCTAATGGATCAAGCAATACCTACTATGCATTCTGGAGTGAAAATAAAGAAGATTTTAGATGGAGGCACGATTTCTCTCCCTCAGATTCCGTCATTACCATAGTTGCCAGATTAAAAGGAATCAATAGGGATGTCAATGGAATTATATATTTCGAAATAAGAGGAAATGGATGGCGACAGAAAATCAGAATCAATCCTTCCTCCATTAAACTAGAGAAAACTTCTCCAGAAGAAGAAAAAGACTTGCCCTTCGATTTAATCAATGATATGCATCTCATAAGAATAATATCAGATGGTCAATTTACAGCCATCTATCTAGATGAAGATCCTGAACCGTTTATCTCAGGTGTGAGCAACACATCGAGCGGGAACACCTACTTCGAGTGGGGTAATTCTGGAGGAACGAATTATGGCTCGATAGTAGACTGGATAGCCATAGATAAAACTGCAGGACATCCTCCGACGGAAGGAGCAGCTCTTCCAGCCGATTTATTCCTAAGTAGTATTGCGACGCTTTCTTCTATAGAAATAGATGGCATGTCACTAAATGATTTTTCTCCTGATCGTCTGGAGTACAATTACGACGTAAGCGATAATGTAGTTCCGACAGTGACATGGAAGACCACTTCTAATCTGGCTCAAGTAATAAAAGAAGATCCTTCTACAGTTCCGAATTCTCAAGCGACCTTAGCAGTAACAGCACAAGACAATTTAACGAAAACAACGTATATCATATCATACGATGGTTCGACAAGCTTAACGGAAATAGAATCTAATCCTAAGGTTGTTTTATACCCTATCCCTGCCACTGATTTCATGCAGGTACAACTTGATGCCAATCAGAAAGGAAGGATCAGTATAACAGATGCTGTTGGTAAAACCATATTAAGTAATATTTTAGTGAATGAAAGTGATACGATAAATCTAAGCAGCCTTGCCAGCGGAGTATACTTTTTAAGTATACATCTAGAAAATCAGAAAGTGGTAACAAGGAAATTCGTAAAAAAAGACAATTAAAAGATGAAAAAGAAAGTAGCCGTTATAACTGGAGGAAATGGAACATTGGGGAGTGCATTCGCTAAAGGCCTAGCGCAAGCAGGTGCAACCGTATACATCCTCGGAAGAAATGCTTCTAAATCGAGGAAGAGGGTCAATGAGTTAAAGAAGATAGGTCTTGAAATCCATGCAACCAGTTGTGATGTACTAGATGAAGGAAAAGTAAATGCTGCGATAAAAAGAATTGTAAAAAAAGCAGGCACGATCGATATTCTAATCAATGGAGCTGGTGGCAACATGTCGGGGGCTACCGTCATGCCAGAACAATCTGTATGCGATCTGTCCATAGATCAATTCCGGAAAGTCACTGATCTGAATGTGCTAGGAACTGTAATTCCGACTGTAGCTTGTGCGCGTGTTATGGCTGAAAAAGGTAAAGGTTGTATCATCAATATTTCATCTATGTCTGCACAATTGCCGCTCACCCGAGTCGTCGGCTACTCTGCTTCCAAGGCAGCGATAGATAACTTCACACGATGGATGGCAGTAGAAATGGCCACTAAGTATGGAGAAGGTATCCGTGTCAATGCCATTGCACCAGGATTTTTTATTGCAGATCAAAATCGGAAGTTATTATTAAACGACGATGGTTCTCTGACACCCAGAGGGGAAACCATCCTAAATCAGACCCCTTTAAATCGATTCGGAAAACCAGAAGAATTAATAAGTACACTGTTGTGGTTATGTGATGATAAGTCCGCTTTCGTTACAGGCATTGTTGTACCCGTGGATGGTGGGTTTAGTGCATTTAGTGGCGTATAACATAGACTCAATAAAAAAATGAAAAAGCTAGAAAAGACATGGAGATGGTATGGGCCTCAAGACCCAGTAAGCCTTGAAGATATAAAACAAGCTGGAGCAACAGGAATAGTCACAGCATTACACCATATTCCTAATGGAGAAGTGTGGTCTATGCAAGAAATAACTAAAAGAAAAGCAGAAATAGAACAGGCAGGATTAGTGTGGTCGGTTGTAGAAAGTATCCCTGTGCACGAAGATATTAAAAGGGCGACTGGAGAATTCGAAAAGTATATCAGTAACTATAAAGAAAGTATAACCAACTTGGCAAGGTGTGGCGTCCATGTCGTTACCTACAATTTTATGCCCATCTTAGATTGGTCTAGGACACACCTTGATTATCCGATGCCCGATGGATCTACAGGTCTGTTTTTTGAAAAAGCAGCATTCGCAGCTTTCGACCTCTTTATCTTGAAGAGGCGGGATGCCAGAAATGATTACACGACATCAGAAATTCTAGAAGCAGAAAAGAAGTATTCTGCCATGTCGGCTGATGAAAAAGAAAAACTGACGAAAAACATCATAGCAGGATTACCTGGTGGAACCACAGAGGGAACAACAGATCTAGTCCAGTTCCAGAATCTTTTAGACTCTTACAAGCATATAGATGCCTCTAAGCTCAGAAATAACTTAGTTTATTTTTTACAGCAGATCGCCCCTCTAGCAGAAGAGTTAGATGTCAGACTTGCCATTCATCCAGATGATCCGCCTTATCCTCTTCTCGGTTTACCTAGGGTAATGAGTACGGCGGAGGATGTAAGTTATGTTTTAGACAAGGTTGACTATAACAACAATGGACTATGTTTCTGCACGGGCTCATTTGGCGTCAGACCAGATAACAACTTAGCTGAAATGGTAATATCCTTCTCAAGTAAAATTCATTTCATTCACTTAAGAGCAACTAAAAGAGATACTCAAGGAAATTTCTACGAAGCGGATCATCTCGATGGAGATGTAGATATGTACGCCGTATTAAAAAATTTATTACTAGCCGCCGAATCACAGAATAGGTCTATTCCTATGAGACCAGATCATGGTCATAAGATGCTAGACGATTTAAAAAAGAAGACGAATCCAGGTTATTCTGCCATCGGCAGGTTGCGTGGACTAGCAGAGTTACGAGGTTTAGAACTCGGAATCATTAGATCACATCAACAAGCCTAAATAGCAATCATGATAAAACCTTTTCTAGACGAAAATTTTCTATTAAACAATAGTGTAGCTGAAAAGCTCTTCCATGATTATGCAGAAGATCTACCCATCATAGATTACCACAACCATCTTCCACCTGATGAGATTGCAGAAGACAAGATGTTTCAGAATATCACCGAAGCATGGCTGAAAGGAGACCATTACAAGTGGCGGGCTATGCGTGCCAATGGAGTAAATGAAAAGTACATTACAGGAAATACAGGTGACCAAGAAAAATTCACTAAGTGGGCTGAAACAGTTCCATATACAATGAGAAATCCGTTGTACCACTGGACCCATCTAGAATTACAACGTTACTTCAATATATCAAGGCTCTTAGACAATGACTCATGCAACGAAATCTACGAAGAAACATCACATAAACTTCAATCCGCTTCATACTCTGTAAAAAGTCTTTTAAAAAGAATGAAAGTAGAAGTAGTGTGTACTACAGATCACCCTACAGATGATCTACAATATCATAAATCTGAATTATCCAGTAACAGCAATGATCTTAAAATGCTACCGACTTTCCGACCGGATCGGTTTCTGGGAATAAGAAAATCAGATTTCATCATTCATCTAGAAAAGCTCGAGCAAGTATCTGGGATAGAGATATCTTCATTTAGCGATCTTATAAATGCCCTTAAATCTAGAATAGATTTTTTCCAAGCGCACGGATGTAAGCTTGCTGATCATGGATTGTCCCAGCTCTATCCGATCCATTTCAGTGAAAAAGAAATGGACTTACTGATTAGAAAAAAGAAAGATGGAGGGGACATAAATCCAGAAGAAGCTGCTTCATTTCAGATGGGTGTACTCTATGAATTATGTAAATTTTATTTCGATAAAAAATGGACCGTTCAGTTTCATCTAGGGGCACTCAGAGACAACAATGATCGGTTATTCAGTGCTATAGGAGCCGATGCTGGAACCGATAGTATCGGTGATTACGATCAAGCAGTCGGCCTTTCTTTCTTTCTTAACTACCTTGATAAAGAAGGTCGTCTTCCGCAGACAATCCTGTACAATCTCAATCCTAGAGACAATGAAGTTTTTGCAACCATGGTTGGAAACTTTAACGACGGCAGTATGCCAGGAAAAATACAATGGGGGTCCGCATGGTGGTTTCTTGATCAGAAAGATGGAATGGAGAAACAGATTAACACCTTGTCTAACATGGGTCTATTGAGTCGATTCATAGGAATGCTGACCGATAGTAGAAGTTTTCTTTCTATGCCGAGACACGAGTATTTCCGTAGAATCCTCTGCAATCTTATCGGCCAAGATGTCCACAACGGAGAACTTCCCCATGACTTAAAGTGGCTGGGTGGATTCATACAAGACATCTGTTACAATAATGCACAGAAATACTTCAAGTTTTAAAAGATGAAGAAAAAGTACACCTTACTTACTGCATGTCTATTCTGGCTTCTATGCTCAAGCTGTGGAGATATAAGCAATCAGAAGACCATGTATCTAGCCCATACCTTACCTACATCCCATCCAGTGCATCAAGGCATGGAAGTATTCGCAGAAAAGGTTGCGGAAGAATCGGGCGGAAAATTGCAAGTAAAAATCTTCCCTGATGGACAATTAGGGAGTGAACGAGAAGTACTTGAACTCTTGCAGATAGGCAGCATTTCTATGACTAAGGTTAGCGCCGCTACCCTAGCCAATTTTGCTCCAGAGTACAAGGTGATGGGTGTCCCTTACTTATTCAGAGATAAAAAACATTTATTCGATGTACTGGAAGGAAAGACAGGAGAAGACATATTGTTATCCGGAAGTGAGTACCTACTGAGAGGCCTCTGTTTCTACGATGCAGGAAGCAGAAGTTTTTATACCAAAGAAAAGCCCATAAAATCTCCAATCGATTTAAAAGGACTTAAGATACGTGTAATGAATCACCAGATGTCTGTCGACATGGTCAATGAGATGGGTGGGTCTGCAACTCCTATGTCTTATGGAGAATTATATACTGCACTCCAGCAAGGTGTGGTAGACGGTGCCGAAAACAATCCGCCATCATTCGTTACATCACGGCACTATGAAGTATGCAAGTACTATACTATGGATGAACACAGTTCCATTCCTGATGTATTGGTGATAGGAACTAAATACTGGGAGACACTCACCCAAGAAGAACAAAAATGGGTCAAACAATCGGCCGTTTCTTCTTCTAAAGCTCAGCAACTATTCTGGAAACAAAACGTCGAGGAATGTATGGAGATTTTAAAAGAAGCCAATGTTGAAATCTATAGACCTGAAAAATCATTGTTTGCGGAAAAGACTAAAAAAGTATTAGAAGACTTTATGAAAGACCCTAAGATGAAAAGCATAGTGGAAGAAATAAAAGCCCAATAGAAAGTAATAATTAAGAAGGTGACCACAGGTGTGATCCATCTTCCTATACCCTTGTAAAACAGCATTAAATGGAAAAAACGTATAAGCATATAAGTCGAGCTATAGAGATCCTTCTGATAACCATATTTGCCTTATTGGTTGTGGATGTACTGTGGCAAGTATTTGGTAGGTATGTATTAAAGCAATCTTTTTCTTTTACGGAGGAGTTTGCCCGATTCGCCTTGATATGGTTATCTGTTTTAGGAGCTGCTTACCTTAATGGAAAACGAGAACATCTTACCATGGATTTTTTGCTCCAGAAATTAGAGCCAAAGAATCTAGCTGTGCGCAAACAAAGAATCGAGGCATGCATGTTCATCTTTGCGCTAGTGGTAATGGTTATAGGTGGAGGCAACCTTGTGTATACAACATTGTACTTAGGCCAGGTTTCTCCTGCTATGAATATTTCACTCGGATATGTGTATTCAATTGTCCCTATTTCTGGAATGATTATCATGTTCTATTCCGTCTACAATATTAGGTTCTACCGCAAGGGGCTTCAGGAAAACAAAACCATTTAATACGTCTGCCATGTCTATAGAAATCATCAGCATACTATTGCTATTTATCAGTTTTTTTACTTTACTAGGATATGGTATTCCAGTAGCATATAGCATCGGTATACCAACCACACTCACTATTTTATTGAACATTGCCATTGTCCCAGGAGTGACGACTGTTGCCCAGCGCATGACGACTGGGATCGATAGTTTCGCATTGCTGGCCATTCCATTTTTTGTGCTTGCTGGCGAACTCATGAACCAAGGAGGAATCGCTAATCGATTAATAAATTTTGCGAAATCGATGATCGGTAGCCTTCCTGGAGGACTGGGATATGTCAACATTTTGGCAGCTATGCTGTTCGGTGCTATATCTGGATCAGCGGTTGCAGCTGCTTCTGCCATCGGCAGTGTGATGACAGACAGAATGGAAGGAGAAGGCTATCCTCGTCCATTTAGTGCAGCCATAAATATTACTTCTTCTACCACAGGATTATTGATTCCGCCGAGCAATGTATTAATAGTCTATGCGCTTGCAAGTGGAGGTGCTGCATCAGTAGCAGCACTATTTATTGCAGGTTATCTACCAGGTATATTAGTAGGTGTTGCACTTATAATTGTAGCCGCTATATTATCCAGAAAACACAAGCTCACTCCAGGAGACACCATACAACTAAGTCAGTTGTGGACCAGTTTCAGAAAAGCATTCTTTAGTCTTCTGATGCTTGTCATAATTGTGGGAGGAATTGTAAAAGGAATTTTCACTGCAACTGAGGCTGCAGCTGTAGCCGTCCTTTATGCACTTATCCTGGGTTTTAGCTACCGTACGATCAAGTCAAATGATATTCCGAGAATCTTACTGCGGAGTGCTAAAACGACAGCCATTGTTATGTTCTTAATCTGCACTTCTATGGCCATGTCGTGGATATTTTCATTTGAAAGCATCCCTCAACTCATGACCAGTTTTTTACTAGAAACGGTAAGCAACCCCATCTTAATCTTCTTACTTATCAACCTTACCCTTCTCATAGTCGGAACCTTCATGGACATGACACCTGCCATATTGATATTCACGCCTATATTTCTACCTGTAGTCACAGAACTAGGAATGGATCCTGTCCATTTCGGGATTATTATGGTCCTTAATTTATGCATAGGCTTATGTACACCACCTGTAGGAACGATCTTGTTCGTCGGAGCAGGTGTAGCTAAAATTTCTGTGACCAAGGTGATCAAACCATTGCTCCCATTTCTAGTAGCGATGATCGTAGTCCTTATTTTAATTACGGCATTTGAAAGTATTTCATTATACCTGCCAGGTTTATTCGAATTATAAATCAACAAGCGAAAGAACGAGTTAATATAAAAACACAAAAACAATCTGGAATGAAGATACTGTGTATCTAACCTCTAGAATTAAAAAGCATATAAAAAAGACTTTCATGAGTATATTAAAAGCATTTGATCTTACAGGAAAAACTGCTCTGGTTACCGGCTGTAATCGCGGCATAGGAAAGGGAATAGCCCTAGGGTTAGCGGAAGCAGGTGCCGACATAATCGGGGTTTCAGCAACCATCCTTCTGCAAGGCAGCGATACTGAAAAAGAAGTACACGCTATAGGTAGAAAATTCACTGCCTATCAAGCAGATTTTTCTGACAGAAAATCGATATACGCCTTTCTGGACAACCTGAAATCGGATAACCGTACCGTGGATATATTGATTAACAATGCAGGAACAATTATGAGGGCACCTGCAGCTGAGCACTCTGATGAATACTGGGATAGGGTCATTGAGGTCAACCTTAATGCACAATTTGTCCTAGCTAGAGAAATAGGAAAAACCATGTTAGCTAAAGGAAGTGGTAAAATCGTTTTCACTGCATCCTTATTGACCTTTCAAGGAGGCATTACTGTTCCTGGATATGCTGCCAGCAAAGGGGCCATCGGTAGTCTGGTAAAAGCACTTTCTAATGAATGGGCCGGAAAAGGCGTCTGTGTCAATGCCATAGCTCCCGGTTACATCGCTACCGACAATACCAAAGCACTCCAAGAAAACCCCATAAGAAATGAAGCCATACTAGCAAGAATACCTAAAGACAGATGGGGAAGTCCTGATGACTTTAAAGGGCCGGCTGTCTTTCTCGCTTCCGATGCAGCTAATTATGTAAGTGGTGAAATCCTAGTGGTAGATGGAGGATGGATGGGACGATAGTCACACCACTATGGATATACAACATTCATGCATTTAAGTCCAATCTTGCATCATTATAAATCTGAATTTAAAAAACAATAAATAGAAAAATATTATGAAACAACGATACGAATCCTCTCCTGCACAGGTAGAAAGAATGAATACTTCTGAACTCAGAGAAAATTTCCTCGCAGAAAAACTCTTCGTCAATGGAAAATCCAATTTTTTATACAGCCACTATGACCGGATGGTTATGGGTGGAATCGTTCCTACTACTAGAGCCATTAAGCTGTCCAATTCCGACACTCTGAAAAGCAAGTTTTTTCTAGAAAGAAGAGAAGCAGGAATTATAAATATCGGTGGCAGGGGTACCATTACAGCGGATGGAAAAACGTATAAAATGGAAAAACTGAGCTGTCTTTACCTGGGTAGAGGAACCAAGAACGTAACCTTTAAGTCCAATCTTAAAAAGTCATCTGCTAAGTTCTTCCTCTTTTCTGCGCCCGCGCATCAGGAATTCCCTACCACTAAGTATGATAAAGGGGATGCATCGCCGGTAGTCTTAGGGGCAAGTGATACTTCTAACCATCGGACGATATATAAATATATACATGGAGACGGAATCCAGAGTTGTCAGGTAGTCATGGGACTTACGGTATTAAATAATGGAAGTGTATGGAACACCATGCCTGCACATACCCATGATCGACGCAGTGAAGTGTATCTTTATTTCGACGTTCCTAAAAACCAGGGTGTCATGCACTTTATGGGACAGCCTCAAGAGACAAGACATCTATGGGTACAGAACGATCAAGCCATTATATCTCCACCATGGTCTATCCATGCCGGTTCTGGAACAGCCAGTTATTCATTTATATGGGCAATGGCAGGTGAGAATCAAGATTTCACAGATATGGATTTTATAGAGCTCAATGATCTTAAATAAACTTGAATTCTTGTATCTAAGTAATTATCGAAGTCTCTTATGAGAGACTTCGATAATTAACCAACCACTTCTCCCAATCTATAAACACTTTTCTATTAAGAAATCCTCTTCTGATTGTTCTTACACTTACTTTAATACTCCCATAACAACAGATCAATAATCACCTCCGTTTTTATTTCAGTTTAACTGGAATACAATCAAGAATCGTGGTTTATTTAAAATTGGTTTTTATCTACTCGAGAGATTACTTGGCTCTTGCACTACTTATAAGTGTGGTTTCTTTTTTCATTTTAACTAAGATTGGGATAATTGCCATTCATCCGCTCATATGGCTGAAAATCATTACGAGTGGTCCTGGACTGTACATACATCACAATCGAAAACAAAAAGAAATTTTCTTTTATAGAAACGTCGGGTTAAGTCAATCTAAATTAATGGTCGGTGCTTGGCTTACTGACCTATCTCTATGGCTGCTCGGAATGATCATTATTACTAAAATACTTTTATGAAAGACGCCGATGTAATTACAGCAGATAGCATCTTCCTTGAGTATGGAAAGAAGCCTATCTTAAGGGGTATCTATTTAGAGATGCAGAATAAAGGAATCGTCGGTCTTCTAGGTAGAAACGGTTGTGGAAAGTCATGCTTATTTAAAATACTGATCGGAGAAATCAATCCTCAGTCCAAGTACATTTCTCTCAATGGCCAATCTATGAAAGACCTGTATAGAGTCAATGGCTTAATCAATTACTTACCTCAGCATTCTTTCCACCCGAGATCGCTCTCGTTGAAAAAATTGTTATCCTATTATAAAATCAAGGCTAGTCCTTTCCTAAATCGATATCCTTTTTTAATAGATAAGCTGAACACTAAATTAGGAGTGCTCTCTGGAGGTCAGGTAAGATTGATTGAAGTTCTCTTAGTCCTTGAATCCAATTCTAAATTCTCTCTTCTTGATGAGCCTTTCTCACACATCATGCCCATGCACTTAGATCTCATTATAAATCGCATTAAAGAAAAAGCTCTTGATAAGGGCATCCTTATAACAGATCATCAATATAGGCGTGTCTTGAAATTAACAGGAGATTTATACCTTTTGAAAGGTGGCCACCTAATTAAAATTAAAAACGAAGAAGAACTTCGTCAACATGGTTATATCAGAAAATAAATCAAACTTAGAATTGTGAAATAAAACCCCATCGAGCGAGAAATAACAGAATGTTAATGACGCCGCTTTATAAACTCATTTAGTTATACCTTTCTTATCATGCGTTGTTGTACTTCTATAAATTTAACTTACAAGAAACATGGGTATCAAAACTGCTATTTACATTCTGGCTATCTTGTTTTCTACTAAAGGAATCATTCAAGCTCAAGAACCTGTTCCTACCTTTACAGGTGGCATAGAATTTAGTATCCACGCAGAAGTCAGCAATGCAGATGGTGATGTAGAAAAAGAATTGATCAAGTTGTGGCAGAATTACATATCAGATGGAAATTTCCAAGACAAGAACTCACCATACTGGTCGTTTCAGAACATGGCTGTTCCAGACGAAAATTTCTGGGCTATAGGGATAAGTGATTTAAAAAACAAGGACTATACGGTACATTGCAAGATCATAGGTATTTTCCAGGTAAGTGATGAATATTGGAGTCTGATTTCTTCATTCTCTCATCTTGATGCTGAAGGGGAAATCCATCTAGATGTTATTTCTGCTGTATATGCTAAAAAGATAGAAGAAAAATACATGCTTATCAGTAGCGCTGAATACTTAAAAACAGTTTTCCAGCATCGTAAGGTCGGAAGCATCAATTACTACATCCATCCATTTCATAAATTCAAGCCATCAGAAGCAAAACAGATGAATGAATTCAATTTAGAAATGGCAGAAGAGTTCGGCGTCTCACCCTTAGAATTTGATTACTTTGTTGCAAGTAATGCGAGAGATATTGCCAGGACATGGGGATATGAATATATGAACCGCATGTACAATCCTAGCGGTAAAGGAGGAATTGCGAGCTGGCAGAACATGATTATATATTCTGGAAATAATTCTTCTTTCTTCCCACATGAGTTGGTACACTTGTACACTTATCATATAGTTCCTCGAGATCCGCATATATGGGTCGGAGAAGGTATTGCTACTTTTTATGCAGGAACATCTACATACGATTTTCAAGGCCATATGCGTAAGCTCAAGGAATTTTTAGAAGAAAATCCTGACTACGATCTATCAGATATTTCCTCCCTCAAAAAATCCATTCCTAACGGCGAGCACGCTTCTGATTTTAGGTATGTGATCGGGGCATTACTTATGAAAAACATATATGAGAAAGAAGGTGTACCCGGTCTGATAGAATCTCTTAAGTATGGTACAACAGATGAAGATTTTTATAGATTACTTAATGACAAGCTTAACATCACAAGGTCAAGCTTCGATAAATATATAAAAGAGGAAATGAAAAAGTATAAGATTGAAAATAGCAATCATTAGACCTATTTTTTAACTTATAAACAATTGTGAAA
>CAZFJO010000022.1:21226-23893 GCA_964518915.1 uncultured Saprospiraceae bacterium | reverse complement strand
CAGGAAATCACCCTTAGTGATAATCTGAACTATTTCTTTCTTTTTATCTCTACTTATGGGTATTGATGTGTTACCTACACGGAGAATATTACCTTCTATGCCTTTTACTTTAGAGGCATTAACGGCATAGGACTTATGAACCTTGATGATATGAGGAGGCAGTTGCGGCAGTAATTTCTTAAGCGGCATGAGTAACATCTTTCTGTCGTCTTTATAATGAATGGATACGTAATTCTGCATAGATTCTACATAGAGTATGTCACTGAGAGAGATCTTCTCCATCTTGGCACCCGTTCTTATCCATGCATGTTTTTCTTGGTTCCCAGTGCTCCTTTTATAATCGAATGCCTTCTGTATAGCCTCATGAAATCGATCTTGAGAGACGGGCTTAAGCAGATAATCTAGTACATCTAGTTGATAACTCTCAATGGCATACTCAGAATAGGCAGTGACAAGAATGACTGCAGGACGATGAGCAGTCGATCGCAAGAATTCTATTCCTGTCATACCTGGCATCTCTATATCCATAAAGAGTAAATCTGGCCTCTTGACATCTCGTAGGTAGGAAGATATCCCTTCATATGCTCCGACTACTTCTACCTGCGCGTATGTCTGGCAATACTCCATCAAGCCTGCACGGGCGATGGGTTCGTCGTCAATTATAGCTACCTTCAATTGACTCATAATGTTATGCTTAATTCAATGGTATAGATATTTTCCACCTGTCCATAGTTAAGTGAATGCTTCTCTGGATATATGATAGAAAGACGCTTAGCTACATTCTGCAGTCCGAGGCCGCCTATGGTTTTTTCTTTACGTCCTTCCACTTTACAAGAATTGCGAACCAGAAGATGCAAGTTGTTTTCTGTAACATCGACTTTAACATGAAGGAAAGGAGCGGCTGATGCAAGGTCATTGTGCTTGATGGCATTCTCAACGAATGGAATTATGATATGTGGATGTACAAGTACATCTTGATTCCCATTGATCTCAATATCCATAGAAAGTTTCTCTCCGTATCGCTTAGACTGTATGTAGATGTATTGTTCCACATATTTCCATTCCTTATTCAATGGAACCAAGTCCCTTTCTCCATCATAGAGGCTGTATCTAAGCATTCCAGATATATTCTCAACACTCTTCCTTGCATCATCTGGATTGTTTTTAATCAGAAAATACACTGTATTGAGTGCATTGAATAAAAAATGTGGGTTGATCTGATTTTTTAAAAATCGCAATTCCGCAGTCGCTTTCTCCACTTCCATTCTTTCTAGCCTGACCTGTGCTTGGCTATGCTTACGCAAATATGCCGCTAGCGATCCATAAAGAAAATGGACAATAGCTAAAAATATAGTTATCACAGAAATCAGAACAACATCAGACATAGAAATTCCATCATCTGTAAAAGCGACCATCGGTGTAATGATCAGATTGACAATAACCATTGTGCCGAGGACATAAATAAATAAGTCCTTTAAAACTTGTTTCCGGGTAACCGGATTATTCTTGAGGTTAATATAGGAAAGATACTTGCGGGTATAAAAATCGATCAGGTAGACGACCAATATACAAGCAGATATCTCAATAAGAATCAAGGTAGCACTTGAAGTCAGAATGTGATTGTTACCCGAAAAAGAATCGTTAACCAATCGGATGATTAAATAAATAAGAAGTGCCGAGAGAATCAGATGTAATCTAAACTTCTTCATAAGCTAAAGATCTGTGATTTAAAACACTTTCTTTCTTATCCTGCAAGACAATTTCCGGTTTTACTCCGAACATTATTCTCACCCACTTGTACGGTCGGATAAGATAATGAAAGATGGCCATAGAAAAAATAAAAGTAGTTACTAGAACGAACAATGATTTAGACATTATAGATTCATCTACCTGGATAACGTAGTACCCGATTATTATGATAATCGTCTGATGAAGAATATAGAAAGGGTAAATCGCTTGATTGATATAACCAAGATATTTATGTGGACGGTTGAGCAGGTGCTTTCCATATCCCATGATGGCAAGAAGCATCATCCACCCAAATGCAGAAGTTATCAACCGGTTGAAATAAACCAGTCCCATATTGTGATTGACTTCTATCTTGTTCCAGCGTAGATAATTAACCACAACAAGTAGAAGGATGGCCCATCCCAGCGAACGCGAACGATAATGCTCGATGGCCTCCCCTATCTTAATATCCGAAGCGATAATAAAACCAGCCCAGAAAAAAGTAAACCAATAAAAGAAATAAGCCAAATCATTAACCAGCGCATTTGTCTGAGGGAAGTATGCACATGGAAATACGAACACAAGTAAAGAAGGCACCATGATTAGGTAGTGCAACTTGCCTTTTAATAATGCTCCTATTTTCGCAACCAGCCATTTGCCTTGAGCGCCCCTCATGTACTTCATCAACGGAACCGATAATACTGCATATAAAAAAAGGTATAAAATAAACCACAGATGGTGCCAGCTAGTATTGCCTTCTGGATAGGGAATCCCATCGAAAATACTAGGATAGAATTGCCAATAACTATTAAAATCCACACCACTAAATATCCGCTCGATGTATACTTGCGGAGGAACGATAACCAGCATACCGAATAACAATGGTATGATAAGCCGTACATATCTTTCCTTGATGAATTGCCAGACACTCCTCCTTCT
>CAZFJO010000022.1:0-21126 GCA_964518915.1 uncultured Saprospiraceae bacterium | reverse complement strand
TACGATAAATGGGAAGAAGATATGCTGGGTGGCGCCATAGAAGGTACAGTAGAAATTCTGCGCGAATACGTAGCATCCGATTCTTATAGGGTACTTGCATTGACCAATTGGTCAGCAGAAACCTTCCCTGTTGCTAGAAAGAAATTTCCTTTCTTATCCTGGTTCGAAGGCATCCTTGTATCTGGTGAAGAAATGATGAAAAAACCAGATCCTAAGATTTATAACCTCCTCTGTGACCGGTATGATTTATTACCAGAAGAATCTGTCTTCATCGACGATTCTGCGAAAAACATAAAAGGTGCTGCAGCATGCAAGCTCCATACCATCCACTTTACCGGCCCCAAGCATCTTAAAACAGAATTGTCTCGTCTAGCTCCACTTACTTAATATGGACTTATCTAGAATAAATATAGAGTCATCGTGGAAAGAAGTCTTAAAAGATGAGTTTCAATCTGAATACTTCGATCAGCTCGTACTTGACTTAAAGCAAGCTAAAAAATCAAACACCATATTTCCACCAGGTAAGCTCATCTTCCAGGCGTTCAATGCGGTACCCTTCCATAAGGTGAAAATTGTAATCTTGGGTCAAGACCCATATCACAATCCTGGAGAGGCGATGGGCCTATGCTTTTCTGTTCCTCGAGACACTAGAATTCCGCCTTCCCTCAAGAACATATACAGGGAATTGATTTCGGACATCCAGTTTAAACCACCTATACATGGTGACTTATCAGCCTGGACGGAACGCGGTGTATTCTTACTCAATGCTATGTTGACGGTAGAAAAGAACAAACCTGGAAGCCATCGTAAAATAGGGTGGCAGATATTTACAGATGCTGTCATTAAGAAACTATCAGATGAAAGAGAGGGATTGGTTTTTATGTTGTGGGGGAATTTTGCTCGAGGCAAATCTGCACTAGTGGATGCCTCTAAACACCTGGTTCTCGAAGCAGCGCATCCATCACCCCTTGCCAGAGGAGCCTACTTCGGATCTAAGCATTTCTCTCAAGCCAATGCCTACTTAACAAGAAATGGCCAGGAAGCTATAGACTGGAGTCTGCCAGCATAATTATGACACAACATCGACATTGATCCTACAGATTAAGCACGGTAAGAATCTATAGAAATTGTAAATTCACGATATGGAATCTAAGCAGAAAAGTGGATTGATTATCATCTCGATCATGGGCGCACTGGCCGTAGGGATAGGTGCATTCGGAGCACATGGAATTAAGCCTCGAATTTCCACTGAATTGATGCATACCTTCGAAACGGGTAGCAGATATCATTTCTACCATGTCATCGCTATGCTCGGTGTATATCTATTGTGGTTGAAAGACCCTCATAAGATATATCAATACATCATACGCTCGTTTCTAGTGGGCATAATACTTTTCAGTTTTTCTTTATATTTATTGGCAACCAAAGAAATGATAGGAATTGAAAGTTGGACTTGGATAGGTGCCCTCACTCCTATCGGAGGCGTCTTTTTTATCCTGGGCTGGTTAGGACTTACATTTAGAGCGATTAAAAAATCATAGAACAATGGCTACGAGATACGAAAAATATTCAGCCCACATGGCTAAACTTGCTGACATCGGTCACGCAATGGCAGTCTTACACTGGGACAAGGAAACTTATCTTCCTAAAAAAGGAGGAGCCGCAAGAGGAAGGCAACTGGCTACCCTGGGTGCCATCGCCCATGAAACATTTATCGATCCTGATTTTGGCAGTTTGCTTAAATCACTGACTCAGCAACAATCCCTTTCTGCGAAGCAAAAGAAAAATGTTCAACTTACTTACAAGTCTTACCTCAAGGCTAAAAAATTCAAGTCTGACTTCGTAAGAAAAAAATCTCTAGCCATCAATACGGCTTATTCTGCATGGATCGTAGCTAGAGAAAAAAACGACTACGCCCTATATGTAGAGCCCCTACAGGCACTCATCGACATTGTCAGAGAGGAAGCTGAGATACTTGGCTATGAAGATCATCCATATGATGCATGCCTAGATCAATACGAACCAGATATGACGGTGGCTATTCTTGAACCTTTTTTCGCTTCGGTAAAAAAAGACTTAAAACCTTTACTGAGAAAAATAAAAAAAGCAAAGCCTATCAAGGCTAGGTTTCTTGATAAGAAATACCCCAAGGACGATCAGTGGGCCTTCGGACTAGAGGTTCTTAAGAACATCGGCTATGATTTCGATGCGGGTAGACAAGATGTTTCTCCGCATCCCTTTACCACCAGTTTCTCTCCACAAGATGTCAGGGTAACCACTCGCATAGATGAATACGACTTACTCAACATGACCTGGAGTTGCATCCATGAAGGAGGACATGCACTCTATGAGCAAGGATTACCCTCAGAAGAATACGGCCTTCCTTCTGGATCGGCCATAAGTTTATCCATGCATGAGTCACAGTCAAGGTTGTATGAAAACAATGTAGGTAGAAGCTATTCCTACTGGACTTACCTATATCCTAGGTTACAGAAGAGATTTCCTAAACAACTCGGAAAGGTTTCATTGGATCAATTTTACAAGGCCATCAATACCGTCTCACCTAATGAGATAAGGACAGAGGCCGATGAGCTCCACTACCACTTTCATGTATTGATCAGGTATGAAATCGAGAAAGAAATCATGGAAGGAAAAATCCAAGCCGCAGACCTTAAGAAGGTATGGAATAAAAAATATAAATCCTATCTGGGTGTAACTCCACGCGACGACAACCACGGCATCTTACAAGATGTACACTGGGCGCATGGATCGATCGGCTACTTCCCTACCTACTCACTAGGAAGTTTTTATGCAGCACAGATTTATGCTAAAGCTGAAGCGACCATGCCTAAGCTCTCTAGCCAACTGGCTAGAGGAAGGACGAAAGATTTGCTTAAGTTCTTAAGGGAAGAAATGCATCAGTATGGCAAGCAATACAATGCTGAAGAGATGTGTGAGAAAATCACAGGAGAACCACTCAATACCCGATACTTTATAGAATATGCCAAAGCTAAGTATGGAGAAGTCTACGGATTATAAAAGGTGTAACAAAGCTTGAAGGTTAAGATAGTGCCTGCATAAAGAAGTATATATACTTTCTACCATCACAAGTCTACAGCTATATAATGGATCGACTAGTCAGGACAGTCTTTTAGCTCATGTTGTAACTGACCGTTCTCGTCTACATAGATGAGGTAGCAATTGTTGTCTCTTCCTTTTAGCAAAATCCCTTGGTCATCATTGATATATAAGGTTCCACCATCCAGTCTGGCTTTTACATCAGCTGGATTGGAGGTACTTCCACCACCACCACTGTTTCCAGAAGCAGCAAAAACCCTGTTATCACCATTGGTATCAACAAAGTTCTCTAAGTAGTTCCAGATGTAATCTACGATGGTCTGGTAGTTCGTTGCTACATCTGCATGAACGATACTAGGAACAGAATATGTATAGCTTGCCCGCTCTCCATATATTGCCATATGATTGATCAACGCTGCAAGAAAATATATCGTCGGTCTGCCATGCGGCGCATCATCCTCATATAAATCCGTAACCGGTATGCTTGACAATGTAGATGTAACCAATTCTGCAATAATAGGTCCTGTAGGAATCATCCTGACTTCTGCACCGGGGTGAGAGACTAAGAGTGAATCCTGGTAATCTAAAAACCAGTCGTGAAATTCGCCAAGTGTATTGTTATTGAAGTTGGTAAATTCTTGTGGAGTCGGCGGAAAACCATTGGCTAAAAAGCCACCCATATCTGGCCAGTTCTCATATATGTAAATCACTGCTGTCGGTTCTTCTTGGTCTACCCATTCTACTATGGTCCTGGTTGCACTCAACGGAGATTCAGTCATTGAGTCGTAATAAAAAGCCGATGCTGGTTGCCACTGAACGAAGTTTCCAGGAGTTATGATTACCGAAGTGAAATCTACCTCGCTGAATAGTGTGCCTAAATCTGAATCCCATGGAGAACTTACAATATCATATCCCCATTGTGAGGTAGGCGGCAAGTCATCGTGATTCCTGAGAAAACCGTATTGTCCAGTCGCCTGATAGGTTTTAGATTCATGCTGGGCAAGCAAGTGCATCCAGTGTGCTACTGTCGTTTCATTACTCGGTGTAGAAATTGCTGGAGGTCTATGATCCAGCAGACTGTGACCGAACATGTAAAGCTTTACATCATTAATCTGGGCATTTAACATAATTGGTAGAAAAAGTAATATAGTTGTAATCGATTTCATTTCTGGAATTTCATCTTATAAATATAAGACACACTCAGTATAAAATATGTTGCCTACTTTCTTAACTGATTGATAACCGCGCATTAACATTCTTATAGCACAACGTCAAGAATTGAGCCGTCTTTAATGTAAATCAAAAAACTTAAAGGCGTATGAAAACTAAAGCAATCAAGAAAACCTGGATATGGATAGCTTTCATTATGACAAGCTTCACGGTAAGTGCACAGACACACATCGGTGCACGATTAGGAACCCACACATCAAGTACCTCTTCTACAGGAATCATCGATGATATAATACCGATGGGATGGCAGACAAGTCCAGAAGTAGGCCTTACAGTAGAACAAGGCCTAGGATATAATCTATCGGTATTCTCAGGAATCCTCTACAGTAGAAAGGGATTTGGTATAAATCAGTCGACTTCTTTCGATGTTTTAGGATTCAACCTACCGATAGGTGTTTCAGCTAACGCCCACCTCAATTACATTGAAACTCCGATTGCATTGAAGTATACGATAGGAGAAAGTAGAACCAGAGGATTCGTAATGGGAGGTTTATCAACTTCTTATGCAACCAGTGGTACGATTCGCTCTCAGGCAAACTTTATTCTGGACATCAATCTACCAGATATAAATGTAGATTTCGGAGACAACAATTTCAGCAGATGGAACTATGCTGGACTGATCGGTGGAGGAATAGAACATACAATCGGTAAAGGAAAAATATACGCGGACGTAAGCTATAAGCACGGGCTCAATAGTGTCATAATGGACACGGTCATAGACTTAGATATTAAAAATAAGGGATTTACACTCGGTATCGGTTACGCATACAGCCTTTAATACGTGATAACTACTTAGTATGCAAGCCCTCTGTCTTAAACGGCAGAGGGTATTTTATTTCCGATATCTACGTTATCGTCTACTTTCTTACGGTTGCGATACCAGATAACGCCCAGTGTAAGCGCAATGATATAAGGCATAGACAGCATATACAATATGCCACGATTAAGACCAGCTCCTTCTGTCCCCCCATTCTCAAGATTAGACTCAGCAGCAATCTTACACATCGGACACTGAGCCGATACATCTACTACAACTATTGCTATAAGCACTATCGTAATTATTGTAATTGCAATCCATCTGTTCATAGTACAAAGGTATAAATTATGAATAACATGACTTGAGCATTAAATAACATAATGGTCCGGATACAGCCACATAAAACCATACAGGCCATACATATCTAGCTAGTTTCTTGTGTTTTTCTACCTGATAGGTATACCCTCTTATAAAAGTAAATAAGATAAAAGGTAGAGAAACTCCGGCCAGCACGATATGAGAAATAAGAAGGATGAAGTAAATCGTTCTTATCGTTCCTTCCTTACAGAAGGTTGTTTCTTCCGTGGTAAAATGATACAAGACGTAGCACAGTAAGAAAAGTGCAGAGCAGATCATGGCTGCCATGATGGCCTTCTTATGTGCCTCGATGTTTTTCTGTTTAATAAAGTATAGCGCTGCAATCAGCAATACCGACACGATGGTATTTAAGGCTGCATTAACCGGAGGTAGAAAACTAAAATCTATACCTAAGTCTATTTTAACCCTTCTCATCATGCCTACAAGAAGCAGGACTAAAACGGAAAGCACTATAGCTACCTTATTTAATGTGGATGCAAGTTGCTTATTCTCCTTCATCATAGACTCTAACTTTTATATCAGGTTGTACTTCTCTCGGAAGAACGAAGGCGATGTGTTCTACCATTCTATTAAATTCGCTATGATTGCCTTCATAACTAAATCTCAATTGCTTCTCTGTATCAATTAGAAACATTTTTTCTTTAGCGAAAATTTTATCGTAAACCTCACCCGAAATCTTCATATCTCCCCATGGATGCCGGTTTTCTATAGAGTCTCTATGCAATTGTATGACGGTAAACGTAGGTGACTTTCTGAACTGGCTATATAAGGTATCTACATTTACAGCCATCGTTTCTTCTCCGAATATAATCGCTGTATATCCCATGAGTGTATCTACGGGAAGCGAAGAAGATGGGGTCCACGCTCCTTTAGGGGCTAAATCTATGATCAATTGCTTCCTATGTTCTGCACCTAGACTTAAGTAATACCACGATGCAAGTGGAAACAAGACAATCAGAGAAAACAATCCTATTATGGTCAGGTTCTTCTTCATAATGATTTAACAAGTAGATGGCAAGTTGTGTTTTATTATACCCACCATTTTATAGAAGTATATTTTAGCTAGACTAAATTACTTCATACTAAAAACGCCCTACAAGTAGAGCGTTTTAATTTATTTTAATCGAAGTCTCTTTTAGTCAATAACTTCGTTTCCACACCTTGTGGAACAACGGGTTTCACTTGAGCGCTATTCTCCATCTTAGCTGTCCCTCTCCTATCTTTCCAGAAACTTCCTTCCCAGAAAAAAGCAATAACTGCCCACACAAGTAAGAGTGTAGGAAGAAGTACGGTTTTTACAAGTCCAGGAACTTCATACTTCATATGCATAAATTCATAGACAATCAAGTATGCTTTCACAAGGCTTAAAACGATCATTACTATGCCCGTAATGGCTATAGGAAAGTGTAAGCCTTCTATTATATATCCTTTTCCCATCAGCGCGAATACTACCTCAAAGATGGTAATGATTCCCAAGATGATAATGATCTTGTTCGCTTTAGCTTTAGATTCTTCGTAAGTAAGATGTCCCATGTATATTGAGTTAAAATATCTTCTTTAATAAGTTTCTTAAAATTGTTTTATAGTAGATAGAATACGAGGAAAACGAATACCCATACCAAATCTACAAAGTGCCAGTATAGTCCGATTTTCTCTACCATTTCATATCCATTCTTTCTCTTCACATACAATCCAGTACCAGAATTAACCATAATAATGATCAAGAATACGACACCTGATAGAACGTGAAATCCATGAAAGCCTGTAATAAAAAAGAACAATGCACCGAATGCCTTAGGTCCTAAAGACTCTGTCTTAATCATTCCAGCATCTTCTCCTTCTAGAACCTTAAACTTCTTCAGTATAAAACCATCTTCATCGACAACGGCATCCGCATAATCTCCAGGGCCATCGTAATGGGCCCCATGATCTGCATGACCGTCTCCATGGCTATCTCCATGACCATCGTCATGGGCATGATCGTTTCCATGGGCGTCACCATGTCCGCCTCCGGCTTTATGTAATAAATAAGATGCACCCGCATCGAATGTCTCTCCTTCTGCCTTTCCTTCAGCAGTAAGGTATATTCCTTTTTCTGTGTGTGTACCGAATGGGTTCTTGGTTACAGTCATATGCTCTTTACCTAGCAAAGTGTTCCACTCCCACGCTTGACAGCTTAGGAATGCAATACCACCTAGGATCGTCCAGAACATCCACACAACAACCCCGTTCTTATTCTCTTGATGTCCTTCCTGTACTGCACGTACCATTGTGTACGATGAAGCAAGTAGAATAAATGTCATCAAGGTCACGAAGTATAGTGGCTTCTCATGGAAACCTCCAGGAAAAGAACTGAATACGAAATCCGGAACAGGCCAAGTAGGCATGCTAAATCGCAACGTTCCATAGGCGATTAAGAATCCGGCAAATGTGAATGCATCTGAAAGCAAGAAATACCACATCATAAGTTTACCATAACTTGCTTTGAAAGGTGATTTCCCTCCATCCCAAGCACTCTTATCTGTCGCTTCTGTATTTTCGTGTACTAATGTATCTGTAGCCATTTTATATTATTAAGTATTCTTAACAATGAAGTGATTCAATACTATTTTAAAAGAAAAAATATCAGCAAGTAGATCCATAACAGGTCTACGAAATGCCAATAATGAATTACCAATTGAAATCTATTTTTGCGCCTTTCGGTCACTTTATATTTTAATGTAAATGCGTGAAAAATGGCTACGAATAAAGCAGCTATTCCTCCCAGCACATGTGCAGCATGTACTCCTGTTATTAAATACAAGAACGATCCTGCAGGATTCCCTTTTAAGTCTACACCTATCGAGAACAATGCATTCCATCCATTTACTTGTAATGCAACGAATGCTATTCCTAAGATGAATGTTAAAACAAGCATCCATTTATAAATCTTTTCTTTGCCATTCATAAATCCTTTATAAGCAGCTTCAAGTGTTATGCTGCTTAATAGGATGGTAATGGTGCTTATAAAAAAGATGGATGGCAATTTAAAATCCAACCAATTTCCGGCTGCCTCTTTTACAATAACAGCACTTGTAAATCCAATAAACATCATGGTCATACTAGCCATGCCTAACCACAGTGCAAATTTCTGTGGGTGGATTCTATTCCTTGTATTTTGTATCGCAGTATTACTTTCCATCATTCGTTATTTATGGCCAAAGGTAAAACGCTACCAATACCAGCGGCATGTAAAAAAATGAAGTAAACATCAGTAATAAAGCTGATTTTCTATCTTGTTGCCTGTACATATTAAGTCCCATAATACTATATACTATAGTCATCACTATAGTTAATACAAGCCCTATCATTGAGATTCCCCCGAAAACATAAGCCATCCAAGCAAATGGTATAATCATCATACCATAGATCGCTGCATGTAAGCCCAGTGAGGGATCAATTTTTCCATTCTTAGTAGGAAGCAGTTTATAACCCGCTCCATTGTAATCATCAAATGCTAAATACCCGATCGCCCAAAAGTGTGGGAATTGCCACAAAAACTGAATGGCAAACAAGGCAATGGCAACATATGAAATACTTCCTGTAAATGCCGTAAAGCCTATCAATACGGGAAGTGCTCCAGGTACAGCTCCGATGGCTACACTCATGGTCGTAAATCTCTTCAGCGGAGTATATATAAATGCATACGTAATGAATGACAACATTCCCAGCAATGCAGTTATAGGATTGAATATTGCTAAAATACTCACTCCGATTAGACAAGTCATTCCTGCAAACATTACAGCCTCAGAAACCTTCATCCTACCTGCAGCCAATGGCCTATCCATCGTTCGCTGCATCAACTTATCATAGTCTTTCTCCAGTACCTGGTTCAAAGTATTAGCAGCGGCAGTGACAAGCATACCTCCTATCGCAAGCAACAACATTTCTCTCCAGTAAATAACCGTACCCGCTGCTATCATATAACCTAGAATAGAAGTAGCAACTACTACTAAACTTAATCTAAGCTTAATAAGCATGGTATAGTCTTCCCACTTACTGTAGGTCTTGACTGCTTGAAGGTTATATGTCTTGCTCTTACTCAAGTTGCTTTATAACTTATTTTAGTGACTATCTCCAGCTGTTTCTCCTTCTCGAAGGGGAACATATTGTGGTGTATAATCAATTCCATCTTTTCCATAATCATAAGCCCATCTGTGCACAGAAGGGATCTTACCAGGCCAGTTACCGTGTAGTGGCTCTATCGGTGTCGTCCACTCAAGTGTGTTCGCTCCCCATGGATTTTTAGTGGTCATTTTCTTTCCTTTCCATATGCTATAGAAAAAATTGATTACGAAAACAATCTGTACGAAAAACACAACAATAGCCGCAATGGTGATGAATTTATTCATTGCATCAAACTGGTTGAATGCTTCGAATCCATCAAACTTATAATACCTTCTCGGTACACCAGCCATTCCGATATAATGCATAGGCCAGAAAATAGCATATGCTCCGATCATGGTACCCCAGAAGTGGATCTTCCCTAAAGTTTCATTCATGAATCGGGTATACATCTTAGGATACCAATGATAGATTCCAGCAAACATTCCAAAGAAGGCAGCAACTCCCATTACAATATGGAAGTGTGCAACGACAAAGTATGTATCATGCATCTGAATATCTATAGAAGAATTTCCTAGGAATATACCCGTCAATCCTCCAGATATAAACATGGATACGAATCCTATGGCAAATAACATCGGGGTATTCAATCGGATATTCCCTCCATATAGTGTGGTAATCCAGTTAAATACCTTGATGGCCGACGGAACCGCAATGATCAAGGTAAATACAACGAAGAAATTAGATATGAATGGATTTACTCCAGACATAAACATATGGTGCGCCCATACTATGAAAGACAAGAAAGCAATTCCTAATATAGAATATACCATGGCCTTGTATCCAAATATCGGTTTTCTAGCATGAACAGATAATACTTCTGATACGATTCCCATCGCTGGAAGAATAATAATGTATACTTCCGGGTGACCTAAGAACCAGAATAAGTGCTGGTACAATACCGGTGTTCCTCCTACTCTATCTAGAGCCATTCCATCTATAAAAATTTCACTGAGGAAGAAACTTGTTCCCATCCCTCTATCGAATATCAACATGAAGAAACCTGAAGCCAATACTGGGAAAGACAATAGACCTAGTATAGCCGTAACGAAAAATGCCCATATCGTAAGTGGCATTCTCCACAAGGTCATCCCTTTCGTTCTTAAGTTTAATACCGTTGTTATATAGTTGATACCTCCCAGTAGCACCGAGACTACGAAGAGTGTAAGACTTACTAGCCATAAAGTCATACCAGTCTGCGATCCGGTTGACGCCTGGGGTAAGGCACTCAGCGGAGGATAAGCTGTCCATCCTCCAGAGAAGGGTCCAGTACTTATAAACAGAGAGTAAAACATCACGATTCCTGCAAGGAAAAAGAACCAGTAAGATAGCATATTAAGAAATGGCGAAGCCATGTCTCTAGCTCCCAACTGAAGCGGAATCAATAGGTTACTGAATGTACCACTCAACCCTGCCGTAAGCACGAAAAACACAAGAATAGTACCATGCATTGTTACAAGTGCATAATAGAATTCATCACTTAATCTTCCTACTCCAGATGCATCCAGTGTTATCCACTTTCCTAAGAAAGGCTTTAACCAAGCAAGACTATCTTCTGGAAATCCAAGCTGTAACCTAAATACCACTGACATAGCAGCACCGATAATGGCCCAGATGATACCCGTAATCAGGAATTGCCTCGCGATGATCTTATGATCCATCGAAAAGACATAATGGTTTATGAAGCTAGACTGATACTTATCTCCATGATGGTGTTCATGAAAATGATCATCCAATCCATTTTCCTTTGTTAATTTTTCATCGTCGTAGGTAAGAACTTGCGTGTTAACTTCTGACATGGTGACAATTTTTTTTTGTTTACTAAGAAATGATTCTTAATTCTGTTCTTCTATTAGCTTCTCTACCTTCAGCAGAATCATTGGATTCAATCGGGCTTTCCTGACCGTATCCAACCGATGTAAGTCTAGCAGCGTTTACACCAGCATTTATTAAAAACTCTCTTACACTTTCCGCTCTTCTCTGAGATAGGCTCTGATTAGCAGAAGGATCACCTGTGTTGTCAGTGTGTCCTCCCAGTTCTACATATACCGTAGAATTCTGATTCATAATTCTAGATATCTCTTGTAATTCATACTGAGATTTTTCATCTAGTCTTGCTGAACCCGTTTCGAAGAATACGTTCTTCAATCTAATCAATTTATCTTCAAGAGTAGCTTCCTCTGAAAGTGCTGTTCTGAACTGATCTCTTAACTCAAGATTCCTATCTGAAATCTCATAGTTTAATAACTGACCCTTTCTAGGATCGAGATCTGTATTTCTTATAGTTGATTTATAAAAGGAAGTCTGCTCAGCCTTCCATGCTTCGTACTCGTCTTTTTCGACAACTTCGACTATTCTACGCATAGAGTAATGTCCCTTACCGCATAACTCAGCACAAGCCAGTTCGAAATGAAATTCTTCCCACTTAGTTTTAGATTCAGGATCTGTAGGATCATAAGGCTCATTCCACTCAGGATAAGCACTCAACTGGTCTCTGAATTCCTTAGTTGTCTTCGTAGGCTTAAAAATAAAGTAAGTAGGTAATCCAGGTATGGCATCCATCTTTACTCTGAAGTGAGGAAGATAGAAGTTATGTAATACATCACGTGCTGTAATTCTTACACGGATGGTCGTATCTACCGGAAGAACGATTCTGTCTGCACCAGAAAGGACTACATCATCGATCGACTTGTCATCATTAAAATCTATACCGAGTGGATTATTAGCAAGGTCTATATTTCTGAAGTACTTAGTTCCTAACTTGTCATCAGGACCAGGATATCTTATATCCCAAGCGAATTGGTAACCCGTCGCCTCTACTTCCACGTAACTATCTTCTGGATCCACATCCGGCATTACTTCATTCCATACAACCAATCCCTGTACAACCAAGTAGGTCATTACTATCAGAGGAATGATGGTCCATATAAGCTCCAGTGTATTGCTATGAGGGAAGAATTTAGCCACTCTTCCTGACTGTTCTCTATACTTATAGGAATACCAGAACAATAAGATCTGGGTCAATACGAATACTATTCCTGTAAAGAAAAGAGTCACGTTAAACAGGGAGTCAATCTTGAATCCATGTTCTGATGCCGCAGTCAGCGGGCCATATCCTAGCATAACGTCTTTATAGTAATACGCGGATACGATACAGCCGATAAGAAAGACGACCATAAAAACTACCAACCAGAATGCGGTAGAGTTATTCCTCTGTCTATTGACCTCTTCTTCACCACGTATTTTACCAGCAAGTTCTGAGACTTTACCTATCTGGACAACGATAACGCCGAGTAAGAAGAGTATTATGAATGCTATAATGTAACTCATTATTTATTTTTTCTTTTACTGATATTCAATTAAACATGGTGATGTAAACTCTCCTGCAAGTATGGATCGTGCTTAGGCAGTAATGCCCGCTTAGAAAGTGCAGTGAAAGTTATGAATAAGAAGAAGGCACCGAATCCTAGGAAGGTACATATTTCTAACAATCCTGGAATGGTAAAACCCATTTCGAAATGTGGGGCATGGTGTCCTCCACCTTCTGCTCCATGGGCAGCAACTTCATGTGCTGTATGTAAGATTCCAGGCTTCAACATCAAGAAGAAGTCTATCCAGTGACCAAAGATTACAATGATCGCAACGAAACTTACAGAACCGAATTTCCTCTTGGTATCATTTCTCATAAGAATGAAAAACGGCAATACGAAGTTGATGATTAGATTTCCGTAAAATAGAATAGGGTAATTATCCATTCTATGTTTAAAGTATCCTGTTTCTTCTCCGACATTGGCATACCATATAAGCATGTATTGTGAAAACCATAAGTAAGTCCAGAATATGCTGAATGCAAACAAGAACTTACCTAAATCATGAACATGCTCTCCTGTTACTTGGGTTAAGTAACCCTTACCTTTTAAGTATATTATTAACAACAATGTAACTGCAATCATGGATACGAACCAACTAGCTCCTGTGTACCACGCAAACAGTGTACTGTACCAGTGTGCATCTACACTCATCACCCACTGCCATACAATCGCAGCAGAAGAAAATCCAGCCACTGGCAAAAATATAGCTGCCCAGAATCTCATCTTTCTATGGTGAGAAAAATCTGCATCTCCTCCTGAGATATCCTCAGCAGCAGAAAGTCCATTGATTTTTCTACTGAAGAAAATCCAAGCCCCTACTATGATCAATGTTCCGAATAAGTACCAGTTTCTATTAAGGAAAGAAGATTTTCCTTGTAGAATAGGATCTGTCTCTACACTGGCAGCATCTGCCCAGTGATAAAGATGATTCATATGAAAATATACGGACAACGCTATTATCGTCATTAAGATCAATCCAGGGATTAAAAAAGCCGACATGGCTTCCCACAACCTCTTAAATACCGTATGCCATCCAGCATATGCTGTAATACATATGGCTATAAAGAACGCTGCCATAAATCCTATTCCTGTAAAGAAAACAGAATTGTGAAGCAGATTGGACCAGAACCTCGTATGTAAGTCGTCATCTACCATATAGGTAATGCCCAAGCTTACTACGCCCACCGCCATCAATACGAATAGCACCATTCTGGCTCTGGATGATAATGTAAAATCGTTCATGCTATATCTTTTCTTCTTATTATTAATGTTGATTAATGAGAATCATCGTCATGATCATGAGAATCGTGGTCATGGCTGTGATCTCCGTCGTTATGATCAGTATCGTGATCATGAGCATCGTGATGCCCATCTCCTTCATTATCTGAATCATGTCCCGCATCTACAACTACTGCAATATCTCCTGCTGGTCTATCTACATTGTTCAGCGTATTGATATACTGCGTATACTCAAGTTTCTTTTCTTTAGCTTGTAAAGATCTGATGTAGTGAATTACTTGCCATCTCTCTTCATAGGAGATCTTATCCGCATAAGCTCCCATTAAGTTTCTTCCTTTCATGATAGAGTGATAGTATCTACCATTAGTAGCAGCAATAAATTCATCACTGTTTAAAATAGCCGGTTGTACAGGATATACACCACCATCATCTCTTACTAGGTATCCACCACCATCTGCTTTCTCACCATGACATATAGCGCAGAACGTATCGTACATCTGCTTTCCTTTAGCCAGGCCAGCTTCTGTAATCGGGTACGGGTTGTCTATAATTTCTGTCATAGCTGCTGCCCTACCTTCTTCAGAATCGGCATAGTAATAAGGGGCACTTCCATTAAGCGGTATGGATACACTTTCCTTAGTAGCAATCCCTCCTGAGCCTCTAGGCATGGTCCCAGCTACTGGCAACCTTGGTTTAGCATACTCATAGTACTCGTCTTCAGAACCCCATGTATTATTATAATAGTAGTTATAATAATTAGCTTCATAAGCGATAGAGTGGCCCATGTCAGGCATGTACTCACTTCCTGTAGAATTTCCTCCAGGCTGCTGACAAGAAGTTACCATCAGAATTAAACAGATGGAAAGCAACAGGATATATTTTTGTATATGTTTCATATCTAAATTAAAATCTCTGTTATAGTATTTTAGAATTCACTTCAGAAGCACCTGTTTCTCTTAAGAAACTCTCTGCCTCTTGTGCATTGACATCTTTCTTATTGAAGGCAATGCAGAATTTATCATCTGTTATTCTATCATCGATAGTAGGATTAACCACACCCGGTCCGAGCCCACATACTATATAGAAAGAAACCACCATTCCGATTGAGGCGAACAGTACCGTCAACTCAAATGTGATCGGAATAAAAGATGGAACAGACCAGTATGGCTTACCACCGAATATAATCGGCCAGTCCTTTGTAAATATCCACGTCATTCCTAAGAAGGCAGTTAACGTTCCTAGCATACCATACACGAATCCTGCGATGTGCAATCTACTTTCAGATAAACCCAATATAGGATCCAGTCCGTGTACTGGAAATGGAGTGAACACATCCATAATTTCAAGATGCTTATCCTTAGCGACTTGTACGGCTTTCATTAAAATTTCTTCATCGTCATAAAGGCCGTATACGATATCTTGATTTTTATAGCTCATATCTTACTCTATCTCTTGTTAATTAATGATTGTGGACTTCTACATTCTCTGATCCATGATCGTGCTCATGATGGTGAACTGCATTAGGTCCAGTATACTGATCGCCTCCTGACTTGAGTATACTCTTAATCTCCGCAACGGCTACTACTGGAGCTACCCTTGTAAATATTAAGTATAGTGTAAAGAACAATCCGAATGTTCCTAGATATATTCCTATCTCTACCCATGTCGGTGTATAGTAAGACCAACTTGATGGTAGGTAATCTCTGGCAAGTGTAGTAGCAATAATTACGAATCGCTCGAACCACATACCGATGTTGATGAAAATCGACATCAAGAAAGTAATCCATACGCTTCTTCTGAAACTCTTCTTCCAGAAAATCTGTGGTGACATTACATTACAGAACATCATTCCGAAATATGCCCACCAGTATGGTCCCAGTGCTCTATTAAAGAATGCTGCTTGCTCATATATGTAACCAGAATACCATGCTACGAATAGCTCAGTCAAGTAGGCAACACCTACAATCGTACCCGTAGCAAGAATTACCTTGTTCATAGATTCTATGTGACCTATGGTTATATATTCTTGTAGATTAAGAATCTTCCTTGTTACCAGCATCAGGGTCTGCACCATGGCGAAACCAGAGAATATCGCTCCTGCTACAAAGTAAGGAGGGAATATAGTGGTATGCCATCCCGGTATTACTGAAGTGGCGAAATCGAAACTTACAATCGTATGTACAGAAAGTACTAGTGGCGTTGCAAGACCTGCAAGTACAAGAGACAATGCCTCCCATCTCTGCCAGTGCTTAGCCGATCCCGTCCATCCGAAGGATAAGAAATTGTATATTTTTCTTCTAAGTCCTTTAGCTCTATCTCTTACCGTTGCGAAATCTGGAACCAATCCTGTGTACCAGAACAACAATGAAACGGTGAAGTACGTGCTTATCGCAAATAAATCCCACAATAGGGGTGAATTAAAGTTAGGCCATAGAGGTCCTCTCGTGTTAGGATATGGGAAGAAGTAAAATACCACCCATGCTCTACCTACGTGTATTCCAGGGAATAAGGCTGCACAGATAACGGCAAATATAGTCATGGCCTCAGCAGCTCTGTTAACTCCAGTCCTCCACTTCTGTCTAAATAGAAGTAGAATGGCTGAGATCAAGGTACCCGCGTGTCCGATACCGATCCACCATACAAAGTTGGTGATATCCCATCCCCAACCGACAGTACGGTTCAGATTCCAAGTTCCTATACCATGCCAGATGGTCCATGTTATACAGAAGATACCACCTAACAGGGTTGTAATAGATAGGATGAAACCTATCGTCCATGCGGCAGAGGGCGTTTTCTCCGTTGGAGAAATCAGATCTTCTGTAATCTGGTGATAAGTCTTGGCCCCTTGTACTAAGGGCTCTCTTATCGGACTTACAACAGCACTCATATTCTTTTATTAATCAGTTAAAAAACGATAATTCAATTAATTAAGCATCTAGCATTTCGTCTCTGTTATTCACCTTCATGGTGTATGTAACAGAAGACCTCACATTTACTTCTTCTAGTGCTATATAGTTAAGAGGTGACTTAAGTTCTTTGCTTAATTCTCCTTTCTTATTATTCATATCTCCAAATGTAATCGCCCCTGTAGGACATGAAGTCTGACAAGCAGGACTTACATCTGAATCCATCAACCTTCTTCCTTCAATTTTTGCCTTGAGCTTACCTTCTTGTAATCTCTGAACACAGAAACTACATTTTTCGATAACTCCTCTAGATCTTACAGTCACATCTGGGTTCAATACCATTCTGGTTAAGTTATCCGCACCGAAAGGAATTTCTTCTCCATTGATGGACTCTTGGTTAGCTGGGAATAAATCCGCAGTTGTATAGTCTAACCAGTTGAACCTACGTACTTTATACGGACAGTTATTGGCACAATATCTTGTACCCACACATCTGTTGTAAGTCATCTGATTCAATCCTTCCGAACTGTGATTCGTCGCGTTTACTGGACATACATTCTCACAAGGAGCGTTGTCACAGTGCTGGCACATCATCGGCTGGTATACGGCATTAGGAGATTCTATATCTCCATAATAGTATCTATCTATTCTCAACCAAGTCATCTCATGATGACGGCTTACTTCTTTCTTTCCTACAACAGGCACATTGTTCTCAGACATACATGCAACTGTACATGCTCCACAACCGGTACAAGCATTTAAATCTACATGCATGCCCCAGTGATGGCCTTGCTCGTACATCCCATCGAATCCATTGTAGATCTGCTGCTCATTAAGATGCTGAGCATGGTGTCTCTTCTCGTGCATCTCATGTAAGCTATCCTTCAGGTCAGCTACATTGGTGGTATATACGACGGATCTATCGGTAAGGAAACCTTGGTATCCTTGGCTTGCGATTCCGTATGTTACAGATATTGCAGCAGCTTCATCTGCATTGATGGTTTCTCCTGTCTTCTTATCTGGAGCTGTTACACCATATGTATGATGATACTGCACAGATGAGTAATGTTTTTCTTTTCCTTTAGAAGAGGATACTGCAACGTTACCCGCGTAGTACTGACGGTAACCATTGTCAAGCGATACGAAGTCATTCATATCTACGCCTACATCGGTTCCACAGAAACCGGCATCTTTTCTACCATATCCTAGAGCTAGAGAAACCGTTCCTGGCTTCTGACCGAATTGCTGAACAACCGGTACTCTTACTGTCTTATCTCCTATCGTAAGATCAACTAAATCGCCATCTTTCAAGCCATTCAGTCCTTCTATCTTTCTTACTCCGTCAAATGCTACAGGTACAGCAAGGTAGTTACCCCAACTGGTACGCATAACTGGATCTGGCATCTCCATCAACCATGGGTTTCTAGATGAGTTACCATTACCCATAGGTACGTTCTCGTAGAATGAAATTTCTATTCCTTCAGAGAGTGGTTGCGTTATTCCTGAAGCAGAAACACTTCCGCCATTGTAAGAAAGTTCTCCACCACCAGCAGTAGATACAACACCTGCTTGAAGTGAAGCATCCCAGAATCCTTGAAAGGTCAAGAAATCAGACTGAGATCCGAAAGCCGTATCGTTCCATTTCTTCTTTAAATACTCATAATATGGTTGGTCCGCAGAAGCGTTGAGGCTTCCACTTTTCGCCCATGTAAGCAGTGATTCCTCGTACTGTCTTGTTTCGAACAAGGGAGAAATCGTCGGTTGTATAAGACTCAACTCACCTTGCTTAGGCATGGCATCTCCCCATGATTCTAAGAAATGGTGTGTCGGTGCAACATGGCTACATAGTGCCGTGGTTTCGTTAGGCATAGTCGCACAGGCTATGGTTGCGCCTACTTTCTGTAGAGCTGCAGCGAATGACTCTCCGTGACCACTATCGTATACTGGATTAGCTCCGATAACAATCAGTGCGTCTACACTACCTGCATTCATCTCCTTTACGAGTGCATCTAGGGCACGATCACTTCCTTTTTTCTGGTGTGATGCTTTCGCAAATGTCAAGGTACTTCCTATGTTACCCAGTGCATTGTTAATGGCGTTAACCATTCTCTGCTCTGTCTTATTATTAGAATTAGAAACAACCAATGACTTACCATTAGCTGATTGTAATTGATTAGCAACCTTGTCTAGTTTAGCTTTTAATTCTGCATCTGCAGAAGCTCCGCTTCCTCCAACTATCTTGCTATATAAGTATGAGATTGCAACACCCATTTCTGATGGTTTTATTACAATCCTGTTATCTGCATTAGAACCTGTAAGAGACATATGGCTTTCTACCTGTATGTGTCTAGAAAGGTTGATATTCTTCGTATCTTTTATTACCCTGTTCTTGATATACTTCTTAGAGTATTCAACAGGAGAAACCCATGTACCTAGAAAATCTGCTCCGAAACTGATGATTAAATCTGCTTTATCGAAGTGATAATCTGGAATAGCTCTCATACCGAAATCTTCTTCCATCGCGTCTAGAAGACCCGCATATGAAACCGCATCGTACTGAATATGCTGTGTAGATGGGTAAGCTGCTTTAAATTCTCCGATCGCAGCGAGTGCAGTCGGGCTTATAATCGTGTTGCTTAAGATTCTAACATTAGATGCACCAGATAAAGCAGATATGGCTTCTTTATCTAAGTCACCCCAACTGATTTCAGCATCTCCTTTAGCTGGTTTTCTGAATCTGGTTGTATCATAAAGATCAAGTACGGATGCCTGAACCCTAGCAGATGTTCCTCCTTCTGTAATCGGAGATGAAGCATTTCCTTCGATCTTAATCGGTCTTCCTTCTCTCGTCTTAACTAGAATAGAACAATAATCACCACCATCTACATAAGATGAAGCATAATACGTAGCTACTCCAGGAACAATTTCGTCTGGCTTAACGACATATGGGATGGCTCTCTTAATAGGAATATCACAACCAGCTGCAACAGTTGCTGCACCCAATCCGAATCCTAAGTACTTAAGAAAATCTCTTCGATTGGATTGAATATTAGAAGCTACCTCTTCATCAGCTAGTCCATCTACAATGGGAAGACTTACGAACTCTTCCTTGCTCTGCTGAGCATATTCTTCCGTCTCCAAGAGGTCTTGTTGTCCAATCCAAATAGGGTTGATCTCTTTTTTCATTATTATCTATTTATGATAGGCCACCTAAGTGGCTTTCTTTTCTTTTTTAATTAAATCGGTATATATATTAATAATGACACTTCTGACACTCAAGTCCACCGATGTCCGCAACGGTAACCTTGTCCATATCTCCACTTTTCAATTGCTCATGGTATGTTTCATAACTCTGGTAGTACTCATTAGCGGCAAACTTAACATCCGTCTGTCTGTGGCAATTGATACACCAGCCCATAGACAACGGTGCTGCTTGAGTAGCTACTTCCATCTCTTCTACTGTTCCATGACAAGTCTGACATTCTACTTGTCCAACGGTTACGTGTTGAGCATGGTTAAAGTATACATGGTCAGGTAGATTGTGTACCCGTATCCACTCTATAGGACCCGCAACTGATTCTTTCTGATCATTGGTTAAGGATGAAACGATTTCATCCCACTGGTCTTCTACTTCATCTTCTCCCCTACTATCTAAAGCAGTTAACTCGTTGTCTTCTAGATAATTCTGCTCAATCCACTTGGTATAATATGGCTTGAGTTCGTCGTTATCCATCTGGTCGTAATTCTCTATATATGTATTAGATATAGGGTCGAATCCTACTGAGGCAAATATTTTAGTTATTTCTGCTGTCCCGTATGTAGAACCTTTTACGATGGCTCGGTGACAGTTCATACAAGTATTAGCGGCTGGGATGACAGAGTGCTTAGATCTTCTTGCTCCATCGTGGCAATACTGGCAATCTATCTTATGTAGACCAGCGTGGGTCTCATGAGAAAACTTTATAGGTTGGTCAGGTGCATATGTCTGTTGTCTACCTAGGTT
>CAZFJO010000021.1:0-23937 GCA_964518915.1 uncultured Saprospiraceae bacterium | reverse complement strand
CCAAGATGATGAAGATGTCCTTCGTTATGAAAAATGGTGTGGTTTATAAAAATCCGTAATAGTTTTTAGCAGACAATAGCAAAAATTAGAGTGTAAGGCAGGGTACATATATTGCAAAAACTCAATTGATATGGACTTATAGCACTTATATTGTAAGTAACATTGAAATTGCCCCTGTATGAAACTGCTTATAATGACAGTCCTGATGCTTGTGTCTACAAGTACCATATGTGCACAGAAAAAACCTGTATATATAGTCCAGAAACAGGTTAATAAATCGCTAGAACTTATTGCTAAGAACACGATGGATAAGCGAGTAACTGCGACGCTGAAGCTTACAAGTAATAATATGAAGTTAAGCAGGGAAGGAGAAATCGTAGAAATCATCGAACCCCACTCTGAAGTACGTATGGTAGTATTGAATCCAATGCCTGGAAAGTCAGCAACGTTTAAGTATAAATTATCTACACAGTATGAAGGAGATCCAGAGATCACCACGGAAGAAAGAACACGGCCTATGGCATATAGAACGGTCGTGGCTAATAGTGCTAAGCACCGTGATAAGCAAGCTCGATTAAATGTCGAGAAAGGGGTAGACCCTAGATTGGTAACCATATTCGTTAACAATGATTGCAAGCGTTGCGACTATGCAGTAGAGATGCTAGACTTTAGGAATATTGAATATAAAAAATACAATACTTCAGAAAGCCTTGTATACAATCAACTGATGTGGGATGCACTCTATATCTTAGGTGAAAAAGAAGGGCGAATCCAGATGCCTGTTATAACAAGAAAAAATGAAATATATTATAGCATCAATGATCTTGAAGACTTCATGAAAGAGATCGCTAATAAATAAATATTATATTTTTAATAGATTCCTGGAATCAACTTATGCGTATGATTCATGTAGTGCATATACTCCGGGTCTTCTCCATATTTTCTGTATCCCTTTTTTTCCAGTAAGGGTATGCCGCTTATTTTAATTAACAATAAGCATATCCATATAGGGCTTATAATTGAGATCCAGTACCATCCTACAATGCTAGGCGCAATGTAGATCCATATTCCTAGCCAGCACAATATCTCTCCTAGATAATTAGGATGGCGGATTTTTTTATAGATACCAGAATCCATATACCTATCTGGATGCTTTTCTTTAAAAGAAAACTTCTGTGCATCGGCAATGGCTTCTACCACGAAGCCTATAAACCATATGCCTATTCCTACAATAGAAACCTTTATTTCTGGGACTTGAATGAAAATAATGGCCGGAAGAGCGATGATCCAGATACTGATACTCTGAAGTAAAAAGAATTTTAAAAATCCGATCCAACTGCCTCTGAAAGAGTCGAAACGATCGTCTTTCCCCATTTTATTAATTCTGTAGAAAAGAAAACCTCCTAGTCGGAGCCCCCACAATACAACCATGCCCACCAGTATTAGGTGTTGCCAACTCATATGCCCACTTATCATGACAAGCGATACAACGAGCGCTATAAAACTCAAACTATAAGATATATCTGTAAGGTGGTCACTCTGTTTTTTATATGCCCATACATAAGCGATAACATTGACCAGTGTAATAATAATCAGAGAGAGAATGAGTGTAACAACCATACGCGTGTACTTAGATTCAGTGCAGCAACTCTCTAATAAACCTGAAACAGGCTAGATTGTTTCAATCAATGAAAATTGATCTGGATGGTTTCATCTTTATTGAGGTTGTACATCGTACTCGCTTTTCCCATATTAACGGCAATCTCCATGTACCCTGAAGTATTGAATAAACAGAGGGTTTCTCCGATATGTACATCATTATAATTGATGCTTATTTCTTGAATGGGCTCAGTCTGCTTGTAGAAAAGTGAAAACGAACGGCCATCTCTTACCTTCTGGAAAGTCTCCTTGGACAGGTTGATAATGACATTGTGATAATGGTCTATGTGTATTATTGTAGCTCTGATCTGAGATCCCGTTATCACTGGCTGGATTCCCATTTTGCGCTGAAACCGAGAAGGCCTACTGCCTAGTGATTCTAAATCTAGCCCATGACACAATGCGCCTACACCATGAGCTATATGATCGATGATGTCCTTGCTGTCTCGTTCTATAGATATCACATCTTCTTCTCTTATGTTGTCAAACATCAGTGAAAGAACACCATTGTTCGGCGCAATGAAAAAGTGACCATCCATCTTGAGAACGACGAACTCGGCCTTGGGAGCATAGTGGTTGTATACTCCGATTACATGGATAGAATCTTGTGGGAACCTGTTATAGATGGCTTTAACGAAAAAAGCGGCTTGTACAATGTCATAACTTTCTATGGTGTGACTGACATCTACCATCTGGATATCTGTGCTTGTTTTCAGTAGGGAAGCCTTAAGCTCAGCTACATAATAATCTTTCCACCCAAAATCAGTCGTTAACGAAATTACACGCATAAAACCATTGTATAAAAGACAAATATAGATTATAAATTTATATAATATGTAATTTTTGGTCTTTTAATCCTGTATGGGTAATGCAGATAAAAAATAAACGTAGGAACAGCGTTGTTATGTGAAATGCTTCAGCATGATGATTTCTTTTTCTGTGAGGTGACGCGACCATCCACGAGGCAAGTCTTTTTTAGTAAGGCCTGCATAGTAAGTGCGGTCTAATTTCAGAACCTCATAACCTAGATGGGCAAATATTCTTCTGACGATTCTATTTCTACCTATATGGATCTCAATGCCTACTTGATTCTTAGTTTCAGGAATTCTCCCGATGCTGTCTACAGGTGTATGTCCATCTTCAAGGGTTAAGCCATCGTGGATCAACTGGATGTCGCGATCACTGATGTCTCTACCTAGGGTAACTTGATAGAATTTTTTCACTTCATGACTGGGGTGGGATAGCTTTTTCGCAAGGTCACCATCGTTAGTGAGTAGGAGAAGACCAGTCGTGTTTCTATCTAGTCTTCCTACAGGATATATTCTTTCTTTTACCTTATCCTTGACAAGGTCTGAAACCGTCATCCTTCCTTTCTCATCACTTAAGGTGGTAACTATATTTTTCGGTTTATTGAGAAGCAAGTAAACCTTATTGGTTTCAAGTTCGATTTTTTTATCTCGATAGGAAACTACATCTTCTTCTTGTACAAGATAAGCTGGATTGATCTCAACTTGATTGTTGACCTTAATCTGTCCTGCTTTTACTAGGTCTGCTGCTTTTCTGCGGCTGCATATTCCAGCATGCGCAACGTACTTATTAAGTCTCATGTCTAGAATGGGATTTCTGTATCTTCTTCGTCTGCATTCATCTTAGAAGAACGTGTAATAATGCCTCCAGTACTAAATGGATTGGTGTCAAAATCTGGAAGATCGCTGAATCCTCCAGCATCCATATTGACGAATGATACACACTCCTTCAAGAACCTCAGGTTGACTGTACCGAGAGAACCATTCCTGTGCTTTGCCAGTATGATTTCAGTTCTGTCCGGAGGTCCGTCCATGGTGTCGTCTTCTTCCACACCATAATAATCTGGACGATAGATGAAAGTTACAATATCCGCATCTTGCTCGATGGCTCCAGATTCTCTAAGATCCGATAGCATGGGTCTTTTTTCTCCACCCCTTGTTTCTACAGCCCTTGACAACTGAGAAAGTGCAATTACAGGAACATTCAATTCTTTGGCGAGTGCTTTCAACGCCCTTGAGATAGAAGAGATTTCTTGTTCCCTGTTTCCTCGGCGCTCATTAGGGGCAGAAGTCATCAGTTGTAGATAATCGATAACGATCATCTTAATATCATGGTTCTGCTTCAGACGCCGACATTTTGCCCTGAGCTCAAATATGTTGATGGCAGGTGTATCATCGATGAAGATGGGTAGATTAGAAAGCTTCTCTACTGAACGATGTAGATTCTGCCATTCTGCATCATTCATCTGTCCATTTCTTAATTTAGAATTATCAAGACGAGATTCCATAGCAATCAATCTCTGAACAAGCTGAGTATTGGCCATTTCCAGGGAGAAAAAAGCAATGGCATTTCCATGCTCGGAAGCATTCTTTGCAAGAGATAAGGTAAATGCTGTCTTACCCATACCAGGTCTTGCTGCAATTATAATTAAATCAGAAGGCTGCCAGCCATGGGTCATTTTATCTAAATCGTCAAATCCCGTCGTTACCCCCGTAAGTTCTGAACCTTTCTGACTGATCTCTTCTATTTCTTTCTGAGCTTTTACGGCAAGGGCACTTAGAGATTGATAACCTGTATTTAGGTTTTTATCTGTAATGTCATAGAGGTTTCTCTCCGCTTCATCTAGCAACTCTAGTACATCTTTATTATCCTCGAATGAATCCTTGATAACCTGGCTAGATACTCGGATGAGTTCTCGCTGGATAAATTTCTGCGCAATGATCCTTGCATGGTATTCTATGTTAGCAGCAGAGGCTACTTTATTAGAAAGTTCCATCAGATAATTTACCCCACCTACTTCATCCAGTTTTCCTGTCTTATTAAGGGCTTCATGAACGGTAAGAAGATCTATAGGTTGTGACCGACTGAACAGATTAAGCATCACATCATATATCTCTTGATGCTGAGGCTTGTAGAAACTATCAGGTCGCAGAATTTCTATCACAGAAGGTAAAGCATCCTTATCAACAAGAATGGCTCCTAGTATAGCTTCTTCCAGAGGCGTTGCCTGAGGTTGAACCCGTCCATAAACTAGAGAGTTAAGGTCTTCCCGTTCTTTAGGAATTCCTAAGCTTTTACTTAATTTTCTAAGTTGATTCTGCTGATCTGACATGTAGGTGTTATAAGGAAGATATATTATAGAATATCGAAATACAAAAATAATAGTTCCCTAAAGATTTAATAATGCCTAACCATTATTATGTCTGCACCATATGTGAATAATCAATACCTATTGTTAATAACTTAATTTCTGCCCGCGTAACGATACAAGTATATATGTTACCCAGGAGCAATTAAACAGATAAAACACCTGCATATATGAGGCGATCTTCATATGCGAAACGATTATATTCAGTCCATGGACTAGGTATTGTAGATGGACGAATAATTGATACGGAAAGCGTGGACCATGAATCTAATTGTGGATATCATTTCACATATTTATTTCCCCCATATATAAATGGAGTATTGTAAAAATGAAAAAGGGAGCCAGAAAATCTGTTCCCTTTTTCAGTAACCACCTATTATATCTTAGAAATCTTTTTAGATAGATTTTCCTACGCTATTCAGTTTTTTCCGCATCGCTTCAACTGCTTTAATCTGTCTTTCGATTTCTACACGTTTATCATCTTGAGCAGATAGATTTTTTTCTATATCCTCTTCTGCTTTACGTATCTTATCCTGTGCTTTTTCAATTTCCTTGTGATAGTCCTTGTTCTTGTCGGTTAGTTTCTTGAGGTCTTTTTCTAGATTTTTCAGTAAGTCTTGTTGGTCCTTCAAGTCATTGTTAACCACATATTTTCTTACAAGTACATAGTAATCACGCAAGAATTGTTTCATACCGTCATACTGGCTAGGGTGATCTTCTTCATTGAGAAAAGAGCCTCCGAGATCTACCCACGTATAAATGGTAGTCTGGTCTGACCCTTCATCGAATTTAGCATATATGGTCAAGGCAGCTGAACCATTAATAATGGCGCATTTTCCTTCTTCTGTATAATATTCCTTGTCCTTGTCTTTTACTTTTTTAGAGTGAGGCTTTAAGTGTTTTTTCCATAGCTTTTCCGCATCTTTTTTCTTAGCACCCTCTAGTTCTAGATATAGGCCAGGTTGTACCCCTTTACTCATAGTTGAGTTGTGGTCTACAGACTCTTGACTGTGCAGGTGTAGCTGTCCGATTAAGGCGATCATCAGTGTAAGTAAGATTGACTTCATAACGATATCTATTATTATGGTTATTTATATGAAGAGTATTTTATGGAAGAAAATCTCTTCTCTATCATTAAGACGATTTATGCATTGTTGTGTCACAATGTAACTTGTTAACGAAAAGTTAGTAGATGAAATAGCATTTTTCCTAGATAATTTTTGGTATTGACGATAAGTTATCGGATTATGGTTAATAATGGAAGAACACTTGAGTTCTTTCTTAAGAATTGCAATAAAAATAACATATGGCAGAAAATATCTTAAGGCTTGATCAAGTCGTCAAGAGGTATCACAAGCATACAGCTGTAGATGGGGTAAGTTTCGATGTAGAAGTAGGAAGAATTTTCGGACTACTAGGACCTAATGGAGCAGGGAAGACCTCTCTGATAAGAATCATAACAACCATTACTGGAGCAGACGAAGGAGAAGTATTATTCAATGGAGAGAAGCTTAATTCTAATCACCCCAGTCAGATAGGTTACATGCCCGAAGAGCGGGGATTGTATAAGAAGATGAAGGTAGGAGAACAATTGATCTATCTGGCTCAGTTGAAAGGCATGGGTGCTCGAGAAAGCGAGACAGCGATCAAGGGATGGTTGTCTAAGTTCGGTATTGAAGACTGGTGGAATAAAAAGATAGAGGAACTCTCTAAGGGTATGCAACAGAAGATTCAGTTTATAGCTACGGTTATGCACAGACCTAAGTTGCTGATTCTAGATGAACCATTCTCTGGCCTAGATCCAGTCAATACCAATCTTATCAAGGATGAGATCAGGCAGCTCAATGAAGAAGGTGCTACCATCGTCTTTTCTACCCACAGGATGGAGCAAGTGGAAGAAATATGCGAGGAAATCGTACTCATCAATCAAGGAAAAAAAGTCCTTGAAGGGAATGTAGGAGAAATACGTAATAGATTTAAGCAGAATCGATTTATGGTAGGCTTCGAGGGATCATTGCCAGCGGATATATCAAGAGAAACATTTGAGGTAGTAGAAGATGCAGACAATCACTTAATCATTCAGGTGAAAGAAGGGCATGATTCTAACGAATTCTTGCAGACCTTGATCAATAGAAAAATCAATATCACCTCTTATCAGGAGATACTCCCATCTCTTAATGAAATTTTTATCAATCTAGTAGACGGAAAATCGGATGAATAAATTATGGACAATTACTAAGCGAGAATATCTAACTCGAGTTAAGAAAAAGAGTTTTATTCTCGTGACGATTCTTATGCCACTGGGCATAGGGCTGATCGCATTCATCTCTGGTTACTTTGCCAGTAAGGCGGGGAAGTCTGAAAAGACGATCTTAGTTAAAGATGAAGGCAACATACTTAAGCAAGCAGACTTGCAGTCTACGTATATGAAATTTGATTTTTCTGATGAAGAACTAGAGGGATTGAAATCGTCATATATAGACGACGGATATGACTTGTTGTTGCACTTAAAACAGATAGAAGATCTGACAGCAGAGGATGTAAATGTTGCTTATTACACCAAGGATAAGTTGTCCCTACCCACCTTAGAATCAATAGAAAGAAAAATAGGTTCGGCTATCCGAGCCTATAAGGTGGAACAATCGGAAGTCGATGCAGAACTCTTAGCCGGATTCGAAACGGATGTAGATCTAGAAAATGGGGTTTCATCTGATGATACAGAAGCTGTCGGGTCCAATGCCAGTAAGATGTCGACAATCATCTCTACCGCCTTGTCCTATATCATGGGATTCTTGATGTACATGGTCATCTTCATATTCGGAGGGATGGTGATGCGGAGTGTCATGGAAGAAAAAATCAATCGGATAGTAGAGGTAATTATATCTTCCGTTAAACCCTTCCAATTGATGATGGGGAAGCTGCTCGGTGTCGGTATGGTCGGACTTACCCAGGTTCTGATATGGATAATCTTAGTCCCAGTTATACTCATGCTACTAAGTATGTATTTTGGCCTAGATCAGATGAACGCCCCTGATGTTGTAGATCAAGATGATTTCAAGCAAGGCATGGCGGCATTCATAACAGAATTTAAAGCGCTGAACTGGTGGTTCATTATTCCTGTATTTCTGGTGTATTTCTTAGGCGGGTATTTCATATATGCCTCTTTCTTTGCAGCTATAGGCTCTACGATCAGCGATGATCTGGGAGAAGCACAACAGTTTATGATGCCGATCGTCATTCCTGTTATTATAGCCTTCGTTATGATACCGGCAGTATTTAATGATCCAGATGGCCCTATAGCCATATTCGGTTCCATGTTTCCCCTGTTCTCACCCATATTGATGCCGGCGAGGATCCCATTTGATCCACCGATGTGGCAAGTGCTGTTGTCTATAGTCATACTGGTAGCTTCGGTTGTGTTCTTTATATGGGTAGCTGCGAGGATATATAGGGTAGGAATCTTTATGTATGGTAAGAAGATCAATTATAAGGAACTGAGTAAATGGTTGTTTTACAACTATTCTTAGTCACGATGTAGATATTCTTATCTCTTAATGGTAGCCGTGCTGAGTAAGATGCTTACCTTTGCATGCTGATGGATCTGAGAATTTTTATGATATGGTTGTTGCTTGTGTTGTCTATCGGACAGGGGATAGGGCAATCTTCTAATCCATTCGAGATTCAGTCCCGACTAGATTCCTTATATGCAGAGAATCCAGTGGCGGTTGTGGATGCACCAGTAGTGTCAGAAGACATAAGTACAGGTATAGGCTTAAATACTGAAAACCCTTTTAATGTAGACCATGTTCCACTCAGGAAATCGACCTTAGAGACTTCTTCTAAGCTTATCCCTAAAAAACAGAAAACCGATAGCAAGGAGGCTAACCCTATATTGGTCTTTTTTACCTGTCTAGTTTCCTTGTTTCTACTGGCTATTGTTGCTACAACGCGTAGATCGCTCTTCGGCAAATTGCTTAAATCCCTGGCCAATGATAATTTCTTAAAACTTACCTACAGAGAGGAAAATGCAGGAAGGAACGGACCCTTTTTAATATTATACCTGATCTTTCTTATCAATGCCGCTACACTGGCCTACTTATTTATAGGACAGGATAAATATAATGGCTGGCAGATGTGGGGATTTCTGTTTGGAGGGATTTCTCTGATTTATATAATGAGGAACATTTTTATGCACGTTATATCATGGATTTTTCCAGTTGAAAGAGAAACGAGGCAATACAATTTCCTCATTGCCGTATTTAATTCCTTTTTAGGACTTATTCTGTTGCCGTTGAACCTGGTAGCAGCTTATGGGCCTCAATCCATGACAAGTATTGTAATGTATAGTGCATTGATTGTCATAAGTCTTTTTTATCTTCTGAGATCGGCTCGAGGTTTTCTTTTAGGATTGATTAATTATGGCTCACAGGTATTTCATTTTTTTCTATATCTTTGCGCTTTCGAAATAGTACCGATTCTGCTGATTATCAGAGTTTTAAGGGATTTGAGTACTGTTTCGTGATTGACGAAAATTGATTTTGACTATAAAAAGCTCCTTATGGCTTCAGAAAGTACAGCAAGAATGACGAAGAATTATGCAGAGAAGTACAAGGAAGTAAGAACGATCCTTATTTCCCAACCTAAGCCTGAAAGATCTCCCTACTACGAGTTGGAGAAAAAATGGGGGTTGACGATAGATTGGAGACAATTTATCCATGTAGAACCAGTAACAGAAAAAGAGTTTCGAAAGAATAGACTCAGACCAGACGAGTTTTCTGCCATCATATTTACCAGTAAGAACGCCATCGAGCACTTCTTCAGAATGTGTGAAGAGATGCGGGTTAAGATGAGTATGGAAACCAAGTATTTCTGTCTATCGGAAGCGATTGCTAATTATCTACAGAAATTTATAGTTTACAGAAAGAGAAAAGTATTCGTAGGTAAGCGGAAAGTAGAAGACCTAGCTAATTACTTTAATAAGCATAAAGGAGAGAAGTATCTTCTTCCGTGTTCTAATCTAGGAGCTAAGCAGACCGTTGCGTACCTAGATAAAATCGAGCTGGATTACAAGGATGTCATGATGTACAGAACAGTAGCCAGCGATCTTTCAGATTTAAGTGATGTTACTTATGATGTGCTGGTCTTTTTCAGTCCTCTAGGAATCGATTCCTTATACGAGAACTTTCCAGGATTCCATCAGAATGATACTAGGATTGCAGTATTCGGCAATGCCACTTCACAGAAAGTGATTAATGAAGGCCTTCACATCAACATTAAAGCGCCGTCACCAGAGAACCCATCTATGGCTATGGCATTGGAGAATTATATTAAGAAGACCAATAAGCGTCCTGAATAGACAATTCTTATTCGTTTTAGATATTAATTAGATAGAAAGAGTACCACCCATTTGCGTAAGCGATAGAATAGAATTGCTATAGTTCATACAGGTCTCCATGTAAGCGAGATCCTCCATCTATATATACTGTTTCACCTGTTATATAGGCTGCTGCTGAAGACGTAAGATAGGTAGCAAGATCAGCCACTTCATCTGTCGTTCCGAGCCTTTTCATAGGAATTTTCTTAGCGATGCCCGCGCGTATTTCTTCAGGATACTGCTGAAATCCAGTTGAGAAAATCAGACCTGGAGCAATCGCATTGATGTTGATATTGTACTTAGACCACTCTATAGAGAGGGTTTTAGTCATATTATCTACACCTGCTCTGGCAGCACCGGTATGCACCATGCCAGGAAACCCGCGGTAGATATTGACAATGATGTTAAGGATGCATCCAGACTTAGCAGGAATAAAAAAAGATTTACCCATGGCCTGGGTCATGTACCATGTACCATTAAGGTTGTTGTTGATAACGGCATTCCATCCATTCTTACTCAAGTCTTCCGCTAGGGATGGAAACTGTCCACCGGCGTTGTTGACGAGGATGTCGAGCCCACCCATTTTATCTGTAATGTGCTTAGAAAGAGATTCTATATCTTCTTCTTTGCGGATGTCACATACTCCGTAATGACAATCTCCGAAGCTAGATAAATCTTTCTGTGCCGATTGAAGTTTTTCTTCATTCCTAGAAGCAATCATAACATGAGCGCCGAGTTCTAGATAACGCTGAGCAATACTCTTGCCGATGCCTGAGCCTCCTCCGGTAACTAGGATGCGCTTGCCTTGAAAGATTCCTTCTTTAAATATTGATGACATATTATTCTACTTCTTCATAATCAGCGAATCCATCCTGATCTGGTTCTTGTAATGGTTGCTGGTCGGCTCCCTTATTCAATAATGGCTTCTGAATAAACATACGGTATGCAAAAAAAATAAGCAATCCAAGAATTACGAACTTCATAGGTCGTGTGTGTTAGTAGGATAAAGATAATAATCCCCTGCAGTAATAGGCGATGAGTGTGTTCTTAAAATGACCTCATTGCAGCATTACTTCCTTATTGAGATAATAGGAGATATTCTTGATTAAATTACTGTATGAAATATCTTTTCCACCTTACCTTTGTGGCTTCATTCATTTAATGACACTACCTCAGAAATAATGAAGATTGAATACTTGTATCGGGATTCGGAAATTGTGGCTATCAATAAGCCCTGTGGTGTTCCTGTGCAACCAGATCATTATGAGGTCAAGGATATTCAGACCCAAGTGAGTGAGGAGATGGGATCACCTTATCATCTTATCAATCGAATCGATCGTCCAGTATCTGGCATTGTCTTACTTGCTTCTTCCCCTAAGAGTATGAAGGCCTATCAGAGTCTGTGGCAGCAACATGCTGTGCAGAAGGATTACCTAGCCATCGCACAAGGACACTTAGAAGAAGATAACGGCATACTGATTAACCGCCTCTATAAGGGGGCTAACAATAAAGCATATGTTGTTCCTGAACCACAAGGAAAACGAGCAGCCTTGGATTATCAAGTAGTAGAGCGACTAGATCGCTACACCATTGTAAAGGTGTCTCTTCATTCTGGACGGTTCCATCAGATACGGTGCCAGTTGGCCCACATCGGTCATCCGGTAGGAGGTGATGTTAAGTACGGTGCGCGAAGGAGAAATGTAGACCGATCCATCCATCTCCATAGTTGGAAACTTTTCTTACCAGACCGAGAGATTGTTGCACCTGTTCCTGAGCGCGACAACCTGTGGAAGGCGGTACGTGAGTCTTTAATAGAAAAAGGGCTTATTTCTTCTGAAAAGGGTTGACATATTTTTTTCTGAAGCGATCAGGCATGTCTAAGCATGATGCTCTACCGATGGCATCGCTTCCCCATCGTTTCCGGATATGGTCGAGTTCTTTCATCAGTTGTATATGTTGCACCGTATCGTCAAATAGGCTGATCTGGTATTTTCCAGGTACTAAGTGACTAAACTTGATGCCGATCAATCGGATCAATTGGCGTCGATGATGGAGGGTGTCGAAAAGTTCGAGGGCATACCGTAGGATTGTATTCTCATTGGCAGTATAGGAAACCCGTCGTTGCTTGGTATATGTATTGAAGTCGGCATATCGGATCTTGACGGTGATGCAGGCGGTTAGCTTCTGATCATTTCTCAGGTCGAAGGTCAGCTTATCTACCATATCTGTCAGAAGGGCTTTCATCATCCGTAGATCAAGGGTGTCTTCTGTAAATGTTCTTTCCTTGGATATAGACTTGCGTTCCGTATAAGGAACGACGAGGGATCGGTCTATGGCATTGGATTTTTCTGAGAGTTGCCTGCCCATCTTTCCGAATTCTCTCTCGAGTAACTTGACGGGTATTTCACTTAAGGTACGGATGGATTTAACTCCCATGAAACTTAGTTTCTTATGGGTCTCCTTGCCTACACCGGGAATTTTCTTTACAGGGAGAGGAGCAAGAAAATCTTTTTCTGTACCCGCAGAAACGCGCTTTTCACCGTTGGGTTTCGCTTCTCCGGTACCTACTTTAGATACCATCTTGTTAACCGATAGGCCGAAGGAGATCGGCAGCCCAGATTCACACATTATCTTTTGTCTCAATTCTTGAGACCAGGTATAGCATCCGAAGTGCTTGTCCATACCCGTCAGATCGAGATAAAACTCATCGATGGATGCTTTCTCGAAGAGGGGTGCCTCCCCAGCAATTACATCTGTAATCAGGCGAGAATAGTAAGAGTAACTATCCATATCTCCTCGGAGGATGATGGCATGTGGGCATAGACGTAGAGCCATCTTCATAGGCATAGCAGAATGGATGCCGAAACGGCGGGCTTCATAACTGCATGAGGCTACGACTCCGCGACTGCTCGTACCACCGATCAGTAACGGCTTGCCTTTCAAGGCACTATTCTTAAGACACTCGACCGATACGAAGAAGGAGTCTAGGTCCATATGTAGAACGGCTCTATTATACATGGTCTGATATACGGATACTAAGGCGAGTAATGCTCAAGGCAAATCTTATTTTGACCCTTTCACAACACACCTTTATTATAAAATGTCGCTATTATCGGCGATAAAACAGCGGAAAAACCGTCAAATATGAAAAACCTTTTTATATTTGTCAATGAGAAGGCCTAGATAATTTTCATTTTCTTGAATGTTTTCATCGGTTTCTCTGGTTAACGACGCACAAGAGGTTTAAAACCACTTCAATATAAACTACAATCCATTTTTTATGCTCGCACAGAATCTTAACTACCTCAGAAAAAAGAACAAGCTATCTCAGCAGGGCTTAGCGGAAGTATTGCAATTACCCAGAACGACACTGGGAGATTACGAGAGAGGAAAGACGGAGCCTAATCTTGCTATGCTTCTTAAGCTTGCCGACTACTTTAAAGTAAAAGTGGATGAACTTATCCGATCAGATCTCAGTCATCAAGATCTAGAGATATTGCGAAACAAGGATCTCCGTGTGCTGGCGATCTCTGTTGACCAAGAGAATCGCGGCAACATCGAGCTGGTAGATACCAAGGCTGAAGCAGGTTACCTCCAGAGCTTCAGCGATCCAGAATATATCCGAGATTTACCTAAGATTGCTTTTCCCAGTATACCGGATGGTACGTATAGGGGATTCGAGATAAGAGGAGATTCTATGTTGCCGGTTGAGCCAGGCAGTATCGTTATCTGCTCCTATGTAGAAAACTTATCTGAGATTAAGGATGGGAGAACCTATATTGTCGTGAGTAAAGATGAAGGTGTTGTATACAAGCGACTTCGGAACATAAGCGCTCGCAATACGCTCTTCCTACAATCGGATAATGAGACCTATCTCCCTTATGAATTAGGATATCAGAATGTCGCAGAAGTCTGGCAGTATTATGCCCACTTGAGTTTTTCTGATTCTAAGACCACGTTTAACTTTCTGATAGAAGAAAAACTAGCAGATATCCAGCGTAAGGTAACGGCTATCCACAATCGGGTGGAGCAGTAGAGGGAGCCACTTATATTCCTAGTGGCTGACAGATTCTTATTGATTTTTTAATCCGAGGGCAGAATTATTATGTGAAGAGAGATGGGTGCTTATCTTTGCAGTCGCATCAATGGAAAAGCACACATGAATATCACCAATATTATTGCCGTAAGTGGAGTAGGAGGATTGAACCAACTCGTATCAAGTAGAAGCAATGGCCTCGTCCTAGAAGCCCTAGATAGCGGAAGAGTGAAATTTTACTCTGTAAGGAAACATCAGTTTACACCCCTTGAAACAGTTTCTATCTATACGATGATGGATACGGTAGAGTTGAAGGAAGTGTTTAGCAACATGCTGGCTAAGTCTGCATCTCTTCCGGTCGTAGACCATAAAGCGCCAGCAGAAGAATTGACTGCGTATTTTAGTGAAATTCTTCCTGATTATGATCGTGATAGAGTATATATATCTGATATAAAGAAAATAGTAAAGTGGTATAAGCAACTGGATGCACATGGCTTAACCACTGCAAGCGACGAAGAAGAATAGTAAGAGACAATAGGCAGTGTCTTAGGTAGACGGGACGATTCGTATTCTAAGGCATAATCTTCTTGGTATCCCTAGCAACTCTATTGTAACTGAGCTTAACAATAGATGGAGCTTCAAAAAAATTTTCTTTTATAGATACATGATGAGTATGTATAGATGCCTTTAAGGTACTTCAACATATAATAAACAACCTTCTACATATAGGTATATATTATAATATATAGTATTTTCACTTCCTATATGGCTAAGAAGAAGCAACGCAAGACAGCATCTAAAGTAAAAAAAGCCTCCCCACAGAAACCTGTACCTAAAAAAAAGGTGGTGGCACGTCCGAAACTATTGACATCAGTAGTAAGAGATTACCTTCCATGGGTACTCCTAGGCATGTCTCTTATTATTTACGTCATCGCGCGTCATTCTTTTTTAGAGATTCCGCTGAATAGAGATGAAGGAAGTTATGGATACCTCGGTAGAGTAGCGATAAATGGAGGTACACCATATGTGGATTTCTATGAAATGAAACCACCGGGATTATATTACATATTCGGATTACTAGGCAGCATATTTGGGTTTTCAGAATCGGGATTGAGGATGGCTATCGCATTCATTAATCTAGGTTCTGCCGCCTTTCTTATAGGCGTCGGAAAGCACATTTTTAAGCACATCAAGGCTGGTGCAGTTGTGGGAGCAGTATTTCTTATTATGAGCCTTAATTTAGGTCACCTGGGTTTTTCTGCAGTATCGGAACACTATGTCAATTTTTTCTTTGCGGGCAGTCTGTTTTTTCTAACTAGAAATCGATCACCTAAAGATTACGTATATGCAGGTGCCATGGTTTCGGGTGCACTTCTCATTAAGCAGACAGCAATTTTCTTTCTGGTCGCCACAGTAATTTATATTGTTATCGATCATGTAGTAAAGAAGAAACCACTAAAAGAATTAGTCGGTACAGGAGTGCGGTATGGGGGAACTGTCGCAGCCGTAGGAATTGTAACGCTCTTGTTGTTATACATATCGGGCGGATGGAATGATTTCGTTCATTGGATCTATGACGTAAGTAAGAATTACTCAACAGTAGATGAAGAAAGTAAGGCAGCTTTTTACTTCGATTTTTTCAGAGAAAAATTCTTAGATAGTTTCTGGGTGATCGGAATAAGTAGTGTACTAGGCCTGGCATATGGGTTATATAAGATTAAGAATGAAAAATGGAATATCCTTTATCTCATCATATTCTTATCCTTTTTAGGATTGAGCATGACACCTGGAGGAAGATTCTATTCTCAGTACTGGATGTTATTGATTATTCCCTTAGCTATTTTTGCAGGATATATAGGCAAGGCTATAGTGAGTGAAAAAAACTTGTTGATATCTGCCGCCATGGCCATAGGTTTAGGTGTAGTATTTATTTCAGATTTCAACTACAATAAACACTACTACTTACCAGAGAATGTGCACAGGATTGTAGCCATGGCTACACCTGGAAATCCATTCAGTGAAATAAGAGAGTTAAGTAATTATGCGGAGCGATTAGCTACAAGTGAAGATCAATTTTATGTTCTAGGTGGAGAACCACAAGCGTATCTATACATGGACAAGATGGCACCGACGACACATGTTTTTCCTGGCTTGATTTCAGCGAATATTCCATGGAATAAAAAAGCACAGTTTGATGCTTATAAAGACCTTGAAGATTCAAGGCCTAAATTTGTTTTATTTAACTTGGTTCCATTCTCATGGGGTATACAGGAAGGGGACATTCGCACCCTATATGAAAACAGTTATGGTTTTCTATCTAATAATTATAAGCCCATTGCTTATGCCGATTTAATCAATGGAAGAACACGTATGGTATATGGAGAAGAAGCATTGAATTATAGCCCTCAGTCATCTAAGTATATTGTTTTATATCAGAGAAGATAATGATGAATCCATTGAAACCATATATCATAGATTTTCAGTCTATCGGAAAAGAATCAGAGGGTTTTCTTTCAATAATAAGTGAAGGCGACCACATACCTTTTTCAGTACAGAGGATATTCACCACCCACAATACGCCTACCGATGTAACTAGAGGGCGACATGCTCATTACGAAACAGAAATGATTCTAATCTGTAACCACGGAAGAATAATTGTAGCTACGGAAGATGTATATGGCCATAAGGATGAGTTTATTCTGGAAGATCCTTCCTGCGGTGTTTTTCTACCTAAGTTGTGCTGGCATGAAATGAGTTATTCTGAGGGAGCAATACAGCTTGTCTTGTGTTCTACCCTGTATCGAGAAGAAGACTATATCAGAGATTATGATAGATTCTCTCAGATCCAGAAAGACCATAGTATCGATGCCCATCTTTCAGAATAATAAAGTATCCACATGCAGTCTGTACCTTATCTAGATCTTACTTTTCAACACCGAGACATTAAGAGCCAGCTAGTAGAAGCCTTCGAGGAGTTTCTGGATGAAGGCAGGTATGTTCTGGGTAGTGGAGTCAATAGGTTCGAAGCAGCCCTAGCTACCTATCATAATAAAAAGCACTGTATAGGTGTCTCTAATGGGCTAGACGCTATGACCATCGGACTTAAGTCTATGGGTGTCGGTCCAGGGGATGAAGTCATCGTTCCTTCTAATACTTATATAGCAACATGGCTTGCAATAACAGCGGTCGGTGCAACCATTGTTCCAGTAGAGCCAGATCCTCTATCTTATAATATAGTTGCTAGAGATATAGAGCGGGCTATTACAGATAAAACAAAAGTTATACTTCCAGTCCACCTCTATGGACAGAGTTGTGATATGGAAGAAATCATGAAGCTTGCTCGGAACCGAGGTTTGCAGGTTCTAGAAGACAATGCACAATCCATAGGAGCAGCTCATAAGGATAGACTGACAGGAACGTGGGGAGACATCGGCGCGTTCAGTTTTTATCCCGGAAAGAACCTAGGGGCTCTAGGGGATGCAGGAGCTATTCTTACTGACGATGACGAGCTGGCACAAGTATGCAGGTCTCTCAGAAATTATGGATCACATAAGAAATATTACAACGATAGAATAGGGATGAATGCAAGACTAGACGAAGTGCAAGCACGCATCTTATCCATCAAGCTTCCATATCTAGAAAAGTGGAATGAAGAGAGAAGAAGGATGGCTGACCTATATGTCAGCTTACTGAAAGATTACCCTGGTATTACCTTGCCCCTATGCAAGGATCGTTTATCACACGTCTGGCATATATTTCCTATCCTTGTGGACAAGAGAGATGCTTTACAGCAGTACCTAAAAGCGCGTAAAATTGTAACCTTGATACACTATCCCTTGCCTCCTCATCTGCAACAAGCTTATAAACAGTTGTCATGGAAAGAAGGTGATTTTCCGATTGCAGAAAATATGGCTAGCAGTACACTGAGTCTACCGATATATCCTGGGTTAAGCGAGGATCAAGTGTCTTATGTATGTGAGCAGGTAGGTGCGTTTTTTACCACTTAATATAGATGACCATAAGCATAGATCTCACTTATGCTTGATTGATATATGCCTTCTTTTCTGCTTCTACTTCTTTTCTTTTATTCCACGTGATTTCTTCTTCATGGATAAGATTCATTTCTATTCTTCTGATTCGATTAAGGTTGTCTTCCATGGTATGAATTGCCGTGTCTAGTTTCTTAAGTATAACCCAGTCTGTAATTAAGTTATCATAGAATATGGATAAAAAATCTCGAAAGTTATCAGTAGTAATATCGTGTTCTACAGAAGGGAAAATATCTTGAACTTCTTTATCGTATTGCTTGATAAGGATGTCAGCGAGTACAACTTCTCGATTCGCTTCGTCTATGTAGGTCTTCTTGTTGTATGAAGAATATCTCCCTCTTCCATGCATTTTAGTTGCTCCCCACTTTTTTACATTCTTTAGTTTCTTATTGATAGATTGTAGCTTAACCTTAAGATCACTGCCTTCCTTAAGAGCTTCCTTGATGTCCTTGATTTTACGATCGATGCCATTGATTTTAGCATCAAAGGCTAATATCGATTTTCTTGTTTTTACATCATATTTTAGTTCCTTTTCTTTAAGTCTAATCAGTTTTTTAAGTTCATTGCTGACTTCTTTAGGATTTTTTAAGATGTTTTTTTCAATTAGTTTTTCTTCATATTCTAATAGACCGATTTCATCAATAATGGCATTGTAATTCAAGGCAGCTTGTAAGTATTCTTGTCTTTCTTTTTCTACTTTCTCCTCGTCGGTTCCTAAGTACTGAGAGAAAAGTGAACGAAGGTTTTTCTTTTCTAATTCGTCTAAATCTTGTTTTTCTTTTCCGAGCCTTGCTTTAGACCTAGTCAATTGATGATGGAGTACTTGCATTTCATGTACCAGTATCTTTTTTCTAGTCAGACATTTTTCATGTACTTCCAGACGATCTTGTAACGCTCGTATTTTTAAATTTCTTTCTTCCTTCTTCATCCTTGATTTAGCTGACTGAACTCATCAATTGTGCACATGCTATTGCACCATATGTACCGAGGGCATAACCGAGTACGGCCATTAACACACCTACGGGAGCAAGGGTAGGACTGAAAGCCATAGCGACCACAGGTGCAGAAGCCGCTCCACCGACATTAGCCTGACTTCCTACTGCTACGAAGAAGAAAGGAGCCTTGATGATTTTAGCAACAATGATTAAGGTGATTACATGTACGCTCATCCAGATTATCCCGATAAAGAACAATCCCCAGTTGTCGAAAATATTAGAAATGTTCATTTTCATTCCGATGGTTGCGACCAGAATCCAGATAAATATAGAACCCCATCTACTGGCACCCACTCCTTCTAGTTTTCTGGCTTTAGTAAAGGAAAGTAATAGCCCGATGGTGGTAGAAACCACGACAAGCCAGAAGAACCCAGAAGCAAGCGAATCCAAGCTTAAGCTAGATAAGGTTTCTTTGTGGCTTTCCATAAATGGCGTAACCCATCCTGAGAAAAGATGGGCAATTGCTGTTCCTCCGAATCCTACTGCCATTAATATCATTGTGGTCTGTGTAGTAGGCATCTGCTTAACCTTCTCTTGGTAATCACTTACCCGTTGCTTAAGATCATCGATGGCGGAAGTGTCCGCCTTTAACCAAGCATCTATTTTTTCTGCTATACTCGCTCCATATAAGAGAAAGCCTAACCATATGTTAGCTACAATAATATCTACAACCAGCATGGTCGCGAATAGATCCTCGCCTACCTCATAGATTTCTTTCATAGCTACTTGATTTGCTCCACCACCGATCCATGAACCTGAGACGGTAGACAATCCTCGCCACAGTTCATCTGGAGTGGCCTGAATCACATCAGGAAAGAAAGAAGTTGTAATCAATAAAGCAATAGGACCTCCTAGAATAATCCCAAACGTCGCTGTAAAAAACATGATCAATGCCTTAGATCCTAAACCTAGTATAGCTTTAAAATCTATGCTGAGGCATAGAAGGACTAGACAAGCTGGAAGCAAGTACCTGCTTGCGACGAAGTACAATTGAGAGTGCTCACCAGAGATTAACCCAAAGGGGTAATTCAAGAGGGCAGGAATAAAATATGCAGCTAAGAGTGCTGGGAAAAATCTATAAATCTTCGCATACTTAGGATGGTTAGAAGACCACAGAACAATTGCTAGAATACTTAGTAATATGCCGAGTACTACAGCATCGTTGGTAATTAATGGGGTTGTCCCATCTGTTGCGAGAAACATCATATCGTCAGAAAGTCTATTTCCCTAAATCTAATCTTTTCTGGCGATATCAAGAAAGATTCTGGTAAGATGAAGGCTAATTCAATTGTCCGTCCTTGATGTGTACATCCATCTGTGGATAGGGTATACCTATATTCTCCCTGTCAAATGCTTTCTTGACATGCTCCTTCATATAGAACATGGTATCCCAGTAATGTTCACTTTTACAGAATGGCCTAGAGTTAAGTGTCACTGCACTTTCTCCCCAATGGGCAACAACCACACCTTGAGATGGTTCTTTTAGAATATGAGGACAGGAATTACCTACTTCTAAGATGATCTTTCTGGCTTTATCTATACTATCGTCGTATCCTATGTCGAATGATAACTCCACGCCAGTTGTGCCCTGGCCTGAAATGTTGGTTATGGTGTTTCCTGTAACATTGCCATTAGCAACAATGATTCTCCTGTTGTCTAAGGTAGCAAGTGTGGTATTGAAAGCATTGATTGACTCTACCGTACCTAGACTCCCTCCACCTATTTCTACAAGGTCACCTACCTTAAATGGCTTGAATATCATCAGGAGTACTCCGCTAGCAAGATGACCGATACTGCCATTAAGGGCAAGGCCGATACCTACTGTAAGTGCACTTAATATGGCAATGAATGAAGTGGTAGGAATTCCAAATTTCGAAGCAACAGCAAGCAGTAGCATAATCTTCATAGCTACACTTGCAATAGAAGTTAGAAACTTAGCCAGTGTTTCATCAATGTTTGCTTTGCTCTGAAGAGTGCTGAGAAGAATTTTAGAAATTTTACTTATAATCCAGAAACCTATAATAAGCATAAAAAGAGCCATCAATATGCTAGGTGCATAATCAATTGCTTTACCGATTATGTTATCCGTATACTTCGCTACATCCATTCTTAAATTGTTTTAAAGAGTTAATTGATATATATGAAGACTATAATTTTATTCTTGAGTCACTCACAGGGAATTTATATTCTAATTATTTTCTCAGCAAGCCTGTTTTATGTAAGATGGTAAGTTGAGCACCATAAGCAGCTGCTATGTTCTTTTCATTAAAAACTTGTTCCGTAGGACCATATGCAATCAGTCGCTGGTTTAAAAGGATAACCCTATCGAAGTATTCTGGAACGGTTGATAAATCATGATGAACGACAAGCAAGGTTTTTCCTTCTGCTGCTTTTATCCTCAAGATTTCTATGATTTTTTCTTCTGTAAGTACATCTACACCTACGAAAGGCTCATCGAGAAAAAATATTTCTGCCTCTTGGCACAAGGCTCGGGCTAGGAAAACACGCTGTTGTTGTCCACCAGAAAGCTGGCCTATCTGGCGATTTCTGAGATCTAATATGTCAAGGTCGTTCATGGCTTTTTCTGCAATCGCCCGGTCATTTTTATCTATGCGCTGGAAGACCTTTTTAAATGGATACCGCCCCATCAGAACTATGTCCTCTACTGTTGCTGGAAAGGTCCAGTCTACTTCATCTTTCTGAGGAACGTAAGCTACTTTTTTTCTTACATCATCGATGTCCCTTCCTAGAATAGTCACGTCACCAGAATTGGGCTCTAGCAATCCGAGGATGGTCTTAAAAAGGGTGCTCTTCCCAGCACCATTAGGCCCCACAACTCCGAAAGTATACCCTTCATCTATGGATAAGTGAATGTTCGTAAGAACTCTTTTGCGACCATAGGAGACAGAAACCCCTTTTACTTTAATTGCTTCTGACATATTTATTTCCGTTGTATAAAGTAAACAAGAAATAAAAACGCTAGGAGTAAAAATAGGCCTATCCCTACATAAATAAGGTAATTGGTTTCAGTGTCTGATTTTGAAGAATCTGTGTCGATGCTCTCTAGGGTAAGCGCCTGGACAATAACATCTGTATTGTGTCTCAGCATTTCTATATATCCATGCCCTGGACTTCCTTCTTCCCCGATTGAATCAGCGTATAGTTCTCCTCCGATTTTAGCGCCTGTATCACTGGCAATCTGCTTCACTAACTTAGGGTTAATGGTGCTTTCTATGAAGACCGCTGGTACCCCTCGTTCCTTGATGTCTGATATTACACGCATAACATCAGAGGTCTGTGCTTCTGCTTCTGTGCTTATACCCATTATGGCACTGAGTTCTATCCCATATCTATGTCCATAATAAGCAAATGCATCATGAGAAGTTATCAATACTCTCTTAAACTCAGGTATGGTTTTAATCTGAGTTGATATATAGGTGTCTAGTTCTTTAAGCTGGGTGACGTAGGTGTCGTAACGTTCTTTATAGTAAGAAGAATTGTCAGGGTCTACCTCGATTATGGCATTGTATATGTTTCTGGCATAGATGAGCCCATTAGATGCATCCATCCATGCATGTGGATCGGTTGCGTTCTCATAGACTGAACTACCTAGTGGGTTTACGCCCTCCGTAATCAGAACGGAAGTAGCCTGGGTGCCACTGTTCTCGACCAGTTGCGATATCCACCCCTCGAATGTCAATCCGTTAATCAAGATGATATCAGCTCCTTGTACCTTAGCTACATCAGAAGGTACAGGCTCATACAAGTGGGGATCACCTCCTATAGGGACGATGCTTGTCGCAGTAATTTTCTCTCCACCTATGTGTGCTGCCATGTCTTGAAATATAGAAGCGGAAGCAAGCACTTTTAATTTTTCCTGGCTTTTAAGACCGGTCGATGCAACGGTGAAAAAAAGAAATACCAACATCATTATTGAGCTATTCTTCATAATCAACGGGTCAATTTTATGAGTAAATTGTTAGATACCTTATTGCTGAGATGGATGGTTTCCTTCTGATCAATTTCTACTTTCATAGATTGGTCAAAATCTATTTTATCTATCAACTTTACTTCGGTACCTAGTTTTATAGTAAGACTGGTCAAGTATTGAAGAAAGGGTGCATCATGCTCTTTAACACCTATAACAATTCCTGTTTCAAGTATCCTTAAATCTGACAGCAAGACTTGATTCCTAAGTGTAAATTTTCCTGCGGCATTGGGTATAGGATCGCCATGCGGATCGAACTTAGGCTGGCCTAGATAGATGTCTAGACGGTTGATCAGTTCATCATATGGTATATGCTCCAGTTCTTCAGCAATCTCATGTACTTTATCCCAGCTAAACTTAAGTTTATTAACTAAAAACACCTCCCATAATCTATGCCTCCTTATCAGCTTGGTAGCTATTTTACTTCCAGCTTGAGTAAGGGTTACGCCTTTGTACTTCTGGTAATTGATCAATTCTTTTCTACTTAGCTTCTTAAGCATATCTGTAACAGATGCTGGGCTTGTGCTTAAGTGTTTAGCAATTGAATTGGTAGAAGCGTTGTCTTTTTCGTTTTCTGCGATTTTAAAGATTGCTTTCAAGTAATTTTCTTCTGTACTAGAAATCATAGAGTAAAAATAGCAATAATATTTAGGCATGCCTA
>CAZFJO010000020.1:0-24150 GCA_964518915.1 uncultured Saprospiraceae bacterium | reverse complement strand
CTTCTTTTTTTTCATATCTGCTAATTTAAGAAGACACACTTATTTGAACACACTCGAAATTCGTGCGGTTTTGGAACATTTTTGATCCAAGCAAAAGGTGGTTTTGGTAATAGCTTTACAGTCCCTGGTAAGTTTTTATTCCATAACCTATTATGGTGAGCACATAGATTCCTTATCTGTGCTATTGATTGTAGCCAACTTGGTAGAAATGTATGATTGACGGCTCCAAACTCAATAGCAATTCTGTCTTTCGCTGCAACTGTATTTTTAAGATTTCCATATAGTTTAGATAACCCACCTAAACTACTAAGTTCTAGCGTTTTCCATGAAGGCGGAAACCTTAAATCTTTTTTATATTTTCTTTTATGCTCCTTTATGAATCTGTCCTTGGATCTATCAACTTCTTCTCTTATTTTTTCTAGCGATTTTACAAGTGCCGGCGTATCCTTGAATAGGTCAGGATCTTGAAACCACCATGGATTAAAATCATGAGAAAGGTGATAGATTAATTTAGTTCTTAAACTAATTTCTATTTTTTCAATTACATCAAACAATACAAGCCTAAGTTCAGCATCAAAATTGTAAAGTTTAATTACATTTTCAAATGTACTGTTAATTTTGAAGTTATGGTTTTCATCGTTTTCTTGCATGGGCCACCAGTAACCTGCTAATCTGTAATAACTAATATGTGATAGATATTTTCTCGCTAGGTTTATATCCGATATTAGTAAGCCTCTTTCTTTTAATCTATTTATTTGCTCTTCAACCGTTAAAGGCTTTTTGAGATACAGCATAGTGTTTAATTGAAAGGGCTTAAAATAGAAGACTCGCCCTGGTACGCTGTTCTTAAGGGTAGCGTGGCGAGTACTGTTATTGTAAATGTACAAGAAATTATTTGATTAGTCAACATTTACCCCTAGGTAGAAGAGAATATATTTTAACCGCACTTATGCGAAATTATCTTGGTTAAGTATAGAAAGCTTTATATTCTGAGATCATAAGCAGTAGTGAAATTTTTAGTATTTCACAGAAGGTTCTCCTGTCTTAAGATAGGAGATAAGATTCTTGTAGGACTGTTCATTTCCTTGAACGAAGAAGTCAAGTAGAGACCTATATTTATCATTTAGTTTATAACCTATTCCATAAGAAGTAATCTGTGTTTTGGTTGAATTTACTTCTTGAAATAAAATTACATTGTACATGTGGGCTGCATCTTCCTTCATGAACTCAGGAAAATGAGGTGACAATTCTGCTTGCAAGGTTAGCATCTGATGGGGTACGAAATTGACAATTTTAAGGTTTATCGTTCCTTCGTCACCGAGGGTAACGGATGGATCATAAGTGGTCTGAATAGTGCCACCGTTTTTAAGGTCGATGCTTGCTTTAGCGGTAGCCCAGTTTTCCCACCCTTCCTTAGTAGTATACGCAGTCCATGCTTCTTCTATCGTTGCCTCTACAAGGAATACTTGCTTGAGTACGACATTGTCAACATCGCTAGAGTCGATCGTCGAAGTTATGGTATTGACATCTGAAGTGTGATGGTCTTGACTATACAAGGTGAGGGATATCAAGAATAAATAAGCAACTAAGAATACTCTGTTCATATTTCTATTTGTGGAATTAATCATCAAGGTATAAGAAAGGTACTAAGAAAATTTTCCTTGTCTTATATCTGTACATCACAAAGAACTAAAAATAAAAACCAAGAGTATAGAAAAATATTAACCTACTCACTTTTGTGAAATTAAGTAGGTTAATATTATCGATTATTCTGAATCTGGAAATAATCAATTGGCATGCAACCATTCTACAACCATCTTCATGGCATCTTCATTGAATGTTTCTTCAAGTGTCCCATACTCACTCGGGGCTCCTGTTTCGGTTACCTGGAATAAGTGGTTGAGACCAGGAAGGACTTTAGTCGTAAAAGATTTATTACCGGCCTTGGTAAGTGCTGCTTGTATTCCAGATATATTCGGTTCTGGTAGTACTTGCGTATCTTTTTCGCCATTGATGGCTAGCAGTGGGCAATCAACTTTTTCTAAGTAAGGTGTAGGATCGAATGCCATGAAGTATCTAAACCATGGAGTTGTAATGGAATTTAATTGTTGGGAAAGCAATGCTTCTGTATCGCCTATTTCTTCTTTTTCTTCCTCACTTAAGGCATCAAATAATGCCCTCATTTTTACCCCTAAGTTTTTCTTCAATTCATCTATATCCATCTGTGGGTTATCAACTATATAATTGAATATTTCTGAAGATTCCATTTTACTCCTAGCAATACTACTCTCGTCTTCTCCTTCTGCTCTAGAGATGGCTTCTATCTGATCTAAGAGCAGATCTTTAGAATTCATTCCTGGACCGGCAAGCATGACGATAAAATCAAGTTTTCTCATGCTGTGAGCAATAGGTCCAATTAAGCCTCCTTCACTGTGTCCTATGATTCCGATTTTTTTACCCTTCATTTCAGGAATAGCAGATACATGATTTACTACAGCAACCGCATCTTCAGTAAAATCATAAGAGGTGGCTAAAGAAAATTCTCCAGTAGATTTTCCTACACCTCGATCATCATACCTCATTACAGCAATGCCATTTCTAGTTAAGTAATCTGATAAAACAAGGAATGGTTTATGACCAGCTAATTCTTCATTTCTATCCTGAGGCCCTGATCCGCTTACAAGGACTGCAACCTTACTGAATTCACCCTCAGGGATAGTAAGGGTTCCAGATAAAGTGTGGCTTCCCGATGGATGTGAGGCAACTACTTCTTTCTGGACATAAGGAAAGTCCTTAGGTTCTTGAGGCCGATTGAAAATTTCTTTTTCGACTTCTTCTCTCGTGAGTTTTATAGGAGTAGTAACCGGCCCCTGAGAAAATTCAGCATGTATTAAATTACTGTCTGGATTATAAGTTCCCTTAATAGTCAGTCCCATTCCTGTTGCGGATAAGGTTATGTCGTTTTCTTGTACTTCAGTAGATTCGACTTCTAATCCATATGCCCCTTGATCCGGACTATCCATTTTGGTAGTGAATACACCTTCCATTTCATCTATATGAAAAGTAAGCCTTAAAGATTGCCCCATGACAGATATTTTTCCATTCCATGATCCAGCAAGTGGATGATCGCTGACTGCAGTAAATGTTGTGTCGGTGGATTTTACATCAGATCGAATCATCACAAGTGGTGTATCTAGTGGTCCTTGCTTAAATGTCCCTGATAATTTTTCTCCATCCTCACTTATGGAGACTTGATAATTGATCCCTAGGGCAGATGAGGTTAACATCAACTTCCCGTTCTCCAGAGAAACCTTATCGACAACCAGTCCACGGGCTCCTTGATCAGGACTATCCAATGTAGCAGAATAGTTTCCTCCATCTTCAGAGATGTGATAGATAAGTTTAATAGATTGCCCTTGTATATTGAGTGTTCCTTCCCAGTCTCCTGAATAGGACTGTCCGGAAACGATGGTAAAGGCGCATACTGTAAGCAGGGTAGATAGTAAAAACTTATACATGTAGATGGATTTTCAATTATCAATGCCATCAATATAACTGCTATCCTTTGAAAGATTTTGATTTTTAAGATATACCTATACTTTTTCTCGATGAAGTGGAGAAAATATGATTTAATAAGAAGTCAATAAGCGAAAAAACACATCAAATGCAGACAGGATATTGCAAACTTGATATGGGGCAAGACTGAGCTGACCTTATGTCACACTTATTCCTTAAGCGGAACACTGGTATGAAATTTTTCGTTGACCACTTGAGCATAATCATCCAGTTTCTTTTTAATCAAGCCTGTGTCTCCATCTTTAAAAATAAAGCCTACATGATAAGACTTATTCATAGTCCACCACAGATGGGGATCGTTCTTGAATTCTTGATAGTCGGGGTTTTCATGTCTGCTTAGGGTGACAAGAATACCTGCGTTATCGTAGGATTCTTTCGGGGCATTATATTTCTCACCTGTGAGCATACTGGATTCTAACTTAGCCCATTCTTCCCATAGGTTTATACCTGAAGCAGCTTCTACCATGTCTGCAAGGTGTGCTCCACCTACTCTGGCTGAAGTTTCTAAAAAATAAAATTGATCATCTTCATCACATCTTATAAATTCTGAGTGTGATGCTCCGAAGTTGAGTTTAAATGCTTTAAGAAGTTTATCGTTAAACTTCTTAAGTTCTTTGCTTTCTTTATCCTTGGCGTCTATGGTCTGAGATCTGAACAATCCGCCTTCATGAGCTATCTCGAATGGAGGCTGTAGATATTTACTTGATCTGGTAAAGAGAGACTTATAGTCTTGAAAAAGACTATCGACATGATATACGGCACCTGGCTTAAATTCTTCAATCAAGTATCGATGTCTTTCTTCTCGATGATCCTCATTCCATGCCCAGAAGTCATCCGCTGTTTTTAATTTTCTTATGCCTAGTGCTCCTGCATCCATTCTAGGTTTTACGACCCATGGTCCTGGAGAAGCATCTAAAAAACGGTGTATCGTATCGTCATTGAATAAGTCTGAGTATCCTGGAATACGGATACCATTATCTTCCGCAATCATCCGCATGGCAAGCTTGTCATAAAAGTGCCTTGCTGTCGTCTGCCCCATTCCAGGTGACCGGAACTCCTCGCGAAGTGAAGAAGCTTTCCATACATCGTAGTCATCTAATGCGATAATCTTATCTACGCGATTCAACCTAAATATATGTGCAACTCCTTTTATGAGGTGATCCATATTCCAGCGTCTTCCATCCGCTTCTGGCATGTAGAATGCTTCTTCTATGCTTTCATATGGCCATGGCTTGTCTCTTGTGCTTTCGCTGGTAACAAGATAGACGGTGTGTCCGAGTGACTTTAAGGCGTTGATGAATTCTGACCCTTTAAAGTCGCAGGTAATGCATAGGAAAGTTTTAGAAGATGGCATTGCTATGGAGTAAGTTTAGGTTTTAAGATAATGATTGTTCTAGATTTTTCATCCACTTTATGAGAAGATCGATTCCATATCCAGTCCCACTGTAGCCTTTAGAGATGGGGTAGCCACCATATGCGGTAGCTGCTATATCTAAGTGGATCCATGCTGGATGTTTTTCCGTGAAAGTTTCAAGAAATTTAGCAGCTGTAATGGCTCCAGCCATAGGCTTGTTTCCGAGGTTCCGAATATCAGCTATGTCTGATTGTAAGTAGTCATTATAAGCTGGCCAAAGCGGTAGCCTCCATACTCGTTCTTCTGCTTCTTCTCCTGCACTGTATAAGGCAGAAATGAATTCATCATTATGGCCCATCATAGCAGAAGTCTCTGTACCGAGTGCTCTCACAGCACTTCCGGTAAGGGTAGCTAAATCTATAAGATAATCCGATTTAAAATTTTTTACAGCATATGACAGTGCATCCGCTAGGATAAGCCTGCCTTCTGCGTCGGTATCGATAACTTCTATGGTTTTTCCACTATAGGATTTTATAACATCTCCTGGTTTGATGGCGAGGGCGTCGACACTGTTGTCTGTAATAGGGGTTATTCCTGTCACCTTGAATGGAATCTTAAGTTTAGCGCATGCTTCCATTGTGCCGAATACGGCTGCTGCTCCACCCATATCGCTCTTCATATAGTGCATATTCCTGCTGCCTTTTATAGACAGACCTCCTGTGTCAAAGGTGACTCCTTTACCGACAAGTATTATAGTCGGAAAATCAGGATTGACATGCTCAGGCGTATACGTAGAGATGGCTAGATAGGCTCCGTGTTCGCTTCCTCTATTGACGGCGAGGATTGCTCCGAAGGCTTCTTTTTTTAGGGTTTCTTTGTTTTTTATTTCAACCTGATACCCATACGTACTACCAGATTTTTTTACCCAGTCGACCATATGGTCTGGAGATTTTATATTACTCGGAGTATTAACCAGATCGATGATTGAATTAATGGTGCTAGATACCTCTAGACCTGTTCTAGCTTCATTCTGTAGGTGTGATTCCTCTATCGACAACTCATATTCTTGAGATTCAGATTGATCGGTTTTATAGAGAGATACTTGGTGTAATCCGAGCCCGATTCCTTTAGAGAGTTTTTCTACTTGAGAGCCGTCTATGAACCGACTTACAATGTGTATTCTAGGATGGAAATTCTTCTTATGTGCCGCTGTAAATTTCAGTATGGATAACTTACGCACTTCTTGAGAACCTGTCTGGATGATGTATAGATTATTCCCAGTAGATTCGAGTATGATTTCTATAGATGATCCTTTCTCTTTACTTATCCTTTCCCATTGATTAGAATGCAATTTTCCATTTAGATCCTCTATAAAAGAAGAAACTTCACCATAGGTTGATTCTGCAGTTATTGGTAACAGAAGGGTTGTAGGTTTATCTAGTGATGTAAGTGGAGTACGGCCGAGAAATTTCATAGAAAAGTCATAATAAGTTATTAAATAGCTTCATTAAAAAACAACCATGTCAGGGCTTGAGGAAATACGAGACTCCAGTAGTACTCGTTGTGTTCTCCTTCTGGGTTGATGTCTAATTTAAACCTATTCATATGAGGAGCAAACTTGTGCTGAGTCAAGGCGAGTTTAAACTGGCGGATATGCTTAGACATATACTCAGATTCTTTCTCGCCTCCATAGATGTACATCTGCATCGGCAGCGTATACTTGTACTTAAAAGCATCAAAGTATATTTCATCTGAATACCAGAAAGAAGGACTGAATATCATCAGCTTACTGAAATGTTCAGGATGAACGATGCCTATATATGCTGAAATCAATCCACCCATAGAGCTGCCGCCTATGCCAGTATGCTTTCTTTCTGGTAAGGTTCTGAAATTCTTGTCTACGTAAGGTTTCAGTGTTTCTATAATGAACGCTGCATAGAACTTGCCTTGTCCCTCTCCGAATTTTCGATGGAAATATGGACTGTATTCCTTAATGCGTTCCTTGCCACCATGATCTATGGCAATCACAATGATGTCACCCAGCCCTCTTGCCGCGAGGCTAGCTAGGTGATCGTCTATCTTCCAGTTCCCATAAGGATTGTGATCATTGAATAAGTTCTGGGCATCCTGTAGATATAAGACAGGATATCGCTTGCCAGAGGTCTCATAATCATGAGGCAGTAAGGCATATACCTTTCTTGTCTTTTCCAGTTGTGGAATATTAAAGGCATCCGCAATCGTTATGATCTTAGGATGGTAATTTTTAGTAGTTGTTTTTTCGTTCACGCACATTTCTTTTCGCTTCCGCAAATGTACAGCTTTCTATATCCATTTTCTGTGTTAATTGACCACTCTATTGTAATTGAATATACAGAATAGGGGTATAGAGATTAAAGAGTAGATTTAAAAATTAAATCTAAAACGATACCCTCGAGCTGGGCAAGTGTAGTTTTATTTCTTTTCAGATCTGATAAGCGTGGAAGGTGTTCTACGAAGTAGATCTGGTCCTGTATCATTTCTATAACCGTAATGCTTAAGGTGTGCGGATATTTATGTTGAGGGTTTAATTCTTTAATAAGATTAGCTATGGTTTTAGTTAGCATCTTGTAGGGTAAGAACAACCCTTCCTTATTTTCTTTATCTACATCTATGGAGTGGTAACTCTTAGACCCTTCTTGTACTATAATTCTGTATAGATTTTCTTCGTCTACATAAGTTGCAAGCTGTTCTCGATGCGGAGTGTATATTATAGAAGCAATGGCTTTCTTCAGTTTTTCTTTAGGATCTGATATGTTAAGTGTATTGATGGAAATGCTATAGGTGAGCCATTCCCAGTACCATGACTGAATGTATAGATGTAAGAGGTGCTTGTTTTCGAAATATCGATATATAGAAGTTTCAGAAGAATTCATCCTTACTCCTAGTTTCTTGAAAGTAAAGTTTTCAAGACCTATTTCTGATAATAAATCTACGGCGTGATTTAGAAGGTTTCTCCCATACTGGCTCCCTTGTGGATCCTTTATATACAGCTTGTTGTTTAAGCCAAAATTTACGCCATTTAACATGATATAGTTTTAGGTGGAATAAATATATCAATTTTTATGTAAAACAATTGTTAAAATTACAATTACTACATTAAATGTTAGTAATACTTACAATAATTTAAGTAGTATTGCATTATGATACACCTTGAAGAATCAACTAGACTGCTTAGTCGCCCTGCTCTATACTTAACACTAGGAAGTCCTAGGTTTCTGAAAGGACATGCTTTTATTAAATGGGTTGATATGACTATTAAGGATAGTAAGCTTCTTATCGCAGCCTTGGTTGTAGAAAAAGAACTACACTCTTTTTTCAGTCATAGAAGCATGTACTTCAGGTCACTTGCACATGTATTTATGATGAAGGCCAGAAAGATACTTGCGGATTGAGAGAAATCTGATATTAAATCAATACAGAATAGATATTTCAGTTAAGAAGAAAATTATGAATAAGATTTCTGCAGTTAAGCGCTTGAGGTTGTTGTTAAAGGTTGATAAGAAAGAAATTTCTCAAGTCTATATATATGCTTTCTTTAATGGATTGGTCTCCTTGTCATTGCCTTTAGGTATACAAGCAATTGTCAATCTTATCCAGGGAGGCGAAGTCACAACTTCTTGGATTATACTTGTTGCCTTTGTTATAGGTGGCGTTGCTCTGACTGGCGTTTTTCAATTGTTGCAATTGAGGATTGTAGAGAATTTATCACAGAAGATATTCAGTAGAGCCTCATTCGAGTTTGCGTACAGGATTCCTAAGATAAAGTATTCCGCGCTATATAATTACTATGCACCAGAACTTGCTAATCGTTTTTTCGATACCATGACGATTCAGAAGGGCCTGCCTAAGTTATTGATAGATTTTACAATGGCATTGTTCCAGATTGTCGTAGGCTTGATGCTGTTGAGTATGTATCACACTTTCTTTATCGTGTTCAGTGTGATAATGGTAGCCTTGATATATGTGATTCTTTATATAACTGGTCCGCGTGGACTATCTAGTAGTATTTCAGAATCTAGTGCTAAGTATAAGATCGCATTCTGGTTAGAAGAAATAGCTAGGACTAAACTTTCCTTTAAGCTGGTGGGTGATTCTGACTTTAATCTCCAGAAAAGCAACCATTATGTAGATCAGTACTTGACAGCAAGAGAGAAACATTTTTCAATTCTTGTAACTCAGTTTATATACCTTATCGGATTTAAAGTGTTGATAGCAGCTGGCTTGTTGATCATAGGTTCAATCTTGGTTTTTAACCAAGAGATGAATATAGGACAGTTTATTGCAGCTGAAATCATCATCATCATTATCATATCATCTGTAGAAAAATTGATAAAGTCTTTAGATTCAATCTATGATGTTCTTACAGCACTGGAGAAGATAGGATACGTTACAGATTTGCCTCTGGATATTGATGGCGGATTAAGTTTTGACGAAAACAACCAAGAGAAGATTTCTGTAGAGGCGACAGACTTGTGCTATATGTATCCAGACATGGAAACCCTTACACTTGATGATGTTAACTTTTCTCTTCCTGCTGGAAGAAATGCAATCATTAGTGGGGCTTCCAGTTCAGGAAAATCTACCCTCTTACAGATTATAGCTGGAATTCTCGAACCTAAATCTGGTGTCGTAAAATTTAGGGGCCTACCGATGAAGTCAATTAATCGGACGCACTTGCGGAGTAAAATAGGATTTTCCATAAGCCAGAATGGAATTTTTCAAGGAACTATTCTAGAGAACATTTCTATGAATCGTCCAGAAGCCACACCTCAGAATATTTCTATGGCGCTCGAAATGGTAGGGTTAGATAAGTTCGTGGCCGCACAGACTTATGGATTGAATACAGCTCTTGATCCAGAAGGAAAGAAGATTCCGAGAAATGTTCAGAATAGATTGAATCTAGCTAGAGCCATAGTTACTAAGCCTAAGCTTTTAATCTTGGAAGATCCACTAGACCATATAGATCCCGTTGAAAAAGAGAAAATCATTAAACGCATCACCGAGGAAAAATTGCCATGGAGCACAATAGTTGCCAGCTATGACCCACTCTGGAAGAAATACATAAAGGATGAAATTATTCTGCAATCTGGAAGAGTTTATTCTTCAACTTTAAAATCACAGTAGATGTTAAACTTAAGTAAGATAAGAGTTGATGGTAAGATCGATAAGGAGAAGTATTCGGTATTCGGACGACTCGATTCTAGGTCTGTTCATTCTATTCTTCCTAGATTGATTCTAGGTCTAGGAATTGTAGGGTTGATAACCTTGTTTTTGCCATGGACCCAGAACATCCGATCTGGTGGGTATGTAAGTACATTGAATCCATATGATAAACCACAAGATGTACAATCCTTGATAGCGGGCAGAATAGAATCATGGAAAGTGGTAGAAGGAGATACGGTACAGGTAGGTGATACCCTTGTCATCATTTCAGAATCTAAATCTGAATATCTAGACCCTATGCTACTTGATCGCACTGAAGAACAATTGCAAGCTAAGTTATCCACGATTGATGCATATGATCAGAAAGTAAGAAATCTCAAGGATCAAGCACAAGCTTTATTGCTTGTAAAAGACGCTAAGCTAAATCAGAATGTGATTAAGATACAGCAAGTAGGGTTAAAGATTGTATCAGATTCATTAGAACTAGTTGCGGCAGAAACCAAGTTGATGAATGCCACCAATCAGAGAAACCGTACGGAAGATTTATATGATAAAGGATTGAAATCGTTGACGGAAATAGAAGGCAAGCGATTGTCTGTAGAATCATCCCAGGCTAAGGTTACTAAAATCCTCAATAGCATTTCTGACTTGCAGATAGAGAAAGATAAACTCATACAAGAAGCAGATGCCATCGTTTCAGAATTCAACGAGAAACAAGCAAAGCTAAAGGCGGATATCAATACAACGCTGTCTTATAAGTACGAATCGATCGGAGAGTCTAGCAAGTTGGAATCTAAAGTTAGCAATTACGAAAGAAGAAAGAACGCATACGCAGTGACCGCGCCTATTACTGGAATCATCACTCAAGCACTGAAAGAAGGAATAGGGGAATTTCTAAAAGAAGGGGATGGAGTAGCTACCATTTTTCCACTGACTTATCAGAAATCTGTAGAGCTATATGTCAATCCAGTTGATGTGCCTCTATTGATAAAAGGAGAAAATGTAAGAATTCAATTCGATGGATGGCCAGCAATCGTTTTCAGTGGATGGCCTGAAAACAGCTTTGGAACCTTCGAGGGAATGGTTTATGCCATAGACAACAATATAAGTGACAATGGAAAATATAGAGTGCTTGTTGTGGAATCACCAGATGCACCAGCCTGGCCAGAATTGATAAAAGTAGGCGGCGGAGCTCAAGCCTTATTCTTACTTAATCGAGTGCCGATGTACTATGAAATATGGAGACAGATGAATGGATTCCCGCCAGATTACTACAAGCAGCAATCAGGAAAGGATGTGAAGTTTAAAGCACCGATCAGAAAAGTTAAATAGATATACAATTCAGGTTTTAAAAATTAAGAAGATGAAGCGCCTATACTTCCTGTTTTTCTTGTTCTTCATTCAGTCTGTGACGGCACAGGAAGAATTGACATTTATTGAATTCATAGAATCTGTCAGACAGTATCACCCAGAGATAAATCAATCGAAACTTCTGGAAAGAAAATCAGATGCTTACATGCGTAAGGCACGAGGAAGCCTAGATCCTGTCTTGTCATCATCGTACGATTCTAAATCATTCGACGAAAAAAATTACTATGACTTGTGGAATACTGGTCTTAAAATTCCTACAGCACTAGGCGTAGATATGGAAGTTTCCTATGAGACCAATCGGGGACAGTTTCTTAATGAACAAGCCTTCCTTCCTGAGAATGGATTGTTGTCGGCAGGTATAAGCGTGCCCCTTCTGAGGGGATTGTTTTATAACGATAGAAGATTTCAACTGGATGGTGCCACGTTAATCGGAAAGCAGAATGAAATCAAGAGAATAGAAATGGTCAATAAGGTCATGTTTAAATCTATAAAAGCTTACTTAGCCTGGGAGTATAGGTATGCTGTTTCACAAGCTTATGGAGAAGTTGTAGACATTGCAACTATCCGATTAGACAATACGATACAACTTTTTAATCAAGGCGACAAGGCAGCCATTGATACCATAGAATCTCAACAAAACTTAATCAATAATCAAGTTAATTATGAACAAGCTAGACTCGACTACTTGTCGGCTTTTCAATCTTTAAGAAATCATATATGGGGTGAAACACCTCAAGCTTTAATCGATGGTGAGTTATACATTCCGCAGGGCGCTTCAGAATGGCTTAGAAAAGACGAAATGATTTCTTCCATGGATGAGATTGTAGTCGATGCCCTTCCTGCCTTAAGGCGCATAAACCTCGATTCTGAATCCCTTGAATTAAGAAAAAGAAATGCTGCAGAAAACATAAAGCCTCAATTAGACTTGAAGGTTAATCCCCTTTTAAGGTTGGATAACAATGATCAATTACTCGCTTATTCAAGACAAGATTATAAGTTAGGTGTAAATCTGTATTTTCCCTTGCTAGCTAGGAAGGCAAGAGGGGAGAAGCAGTTGATAGAAGTAGAGTTGTCTGAAAATGCACTATATAGAGACAATGTTTCACGTCAGATAAGTACTCAGGTCGATGCCCTGGAGCTAGAGCTAGCACGCTTGCAAGATATGTTGTCACTCACAGAAGAAAACCTGGCCTTGTCGAGCCGCTTGTTAGAGGCAGAAAATGAGCGTTTTAGAATAGGAGAGAGTTCTATCTTTCTTATTAATTCTAGAGAGCAGAAGGTATTGAGTAATCGATTAAAGTTGCTCCAGCTTAATTACAAGATCCGAGTAATAATTATAGAATGGTATTATCTAGCAAGAAGGCTTGAACATTATATATGGTAAGAGATGAATGAAAAGTTAAGATTTCTTCCATCTCCTACCAGTATTTATTCTTTAATTATTACTTCACTATTTTCACCTATAGTCAAGGTGTTATTATTAGTGAATGCCTTAGGAATGTTCCCTTCCATATTTCCTTCTAGTTCTACATCTTCTTCTAGGAATAGAATACCATTGTTTACAAATGCGCCTCCATCCACCGGAGCAAATCCATTTATCATTTTCAATTTATGGATGGATAGGATATTAGATAAGGCATTGGTAAATAGTTGATATTGTCCATCTCCGCTGAGCACGGTCTGTGAAGGGCCATTACCGATTATAGTAAGTGTTCTGTCGATGTTGATTAAGTCATTGTCAACGACAATAGACGTTGCATCTGTAGAAGTTGCGAAATATATTGTATCCGATGGACAAGCTTCTTGCACGGTATATCTAAATGAAAATTCTCCTGAAGAATCGTTGTTCCTCACCTGATTTAAAACAGAAAGATCTTCGTTGGTTACGAATATTTTATCCAGTCTAGCTCCAGGTTCTCTCCAAGCAAAGTCAACTGTGTTAGAGCCGGCAGTAAATTCGAAAGCTAGAGGTGTAACATTATTTCCATCGGTCCAGTTTCCTAGCTGAGACCATTGATAGAAGTTTCCATAATTTCCAAAATTAATTTTATCCCATGGATACCATGTTCCACCATTTGCCCTGATCCAAAAAGAATCATCATCATCACTGGTAGTCATAGTTCTAGCATACACCTTGTAGGTGCCTGTTACATCTACATTAAATGTAAAGGTAATATAATCGTCAGGTAAGCTTGGTGTCATAACCAATTCTGTCATGTCAGGAGGTAGGGCATACTCAGAACCGCAGGCCTGCGCATCAGATTCGATTGTCCAGGCTGACCCTACAATCGCATCTTCTGCTTCAAGCAATGGATTACTGCTTGCTCTCCCTCGGCATTCACAGTTGATGTCATATACATCATCGATCGTATTCGGATTATTGTCATCACATGACATTCCTTCTAAATCACCATAACAATCATCTTCTCCAGGAGACCCACATAAATCATCACCGGACAGTTTCCATAACGCTGCATCATTCTGTGATCCGACTGGGTCTCTTTCAGTGGGCACCAAAGAGTATCCGTCTCCATCTGCTTCTACAGGCCAGGGCATAGCGTCATCATACTCCACCCTGATAAGTGTATCACCAGCTAGACTTACTAACTCTATCATTTCACCACCATTACTTAAGGCTCCATCATATTCTCCGAATACAGTTACATCTGGACATTTCGCAGAAAGTTCCGATGCATTGCTTGCTATAACTATAAAGCTCTGTGGTGCCATCGTTGTACCAAAAGGGAAGGTAAAGTTTACACCATCCGTTAACTCTAGTAGGCTGATGTCTAGTGTAAGGGTATTACTCGTGTTTTTTATTTCTAAGAACTCGAGTTCTCCGCCATCAACGGCTCCGAAATCTTCTGGATTGTACATTATTTCAGTAAGCTTAAGCCAACTTAAATCTGAGTTTTCTATAGGGATTCCTTGACAAGTGCAAGCCGTCGTATAAACATCATTGACAGTAGTGGCATCTCCATCATCACAGAAAGTACCAATCAACGCATCATCAAATCCAGGACAGAGATCAAGATCATCACATACGCCATCGTCGTCAGAATCTATACATCCTGGATCATCTTCTCCAGGAGATCCACATGTGTTGTTATCGGATAATCTCCATAATGCAGCATTATCTTGAGAGCCGATAGGGTTGTTTTCAACAGGTACTAAAGCATAACCATCTCCATCAGCTTCTACAGGCCATGGGCTTTTATCATCATATTCTACACGGATAATCGTATCTCCTGCAGATGTGGTAAAATCTATTCTCTCACCACCATTGCTTAAAGCCCCTTCATATTCTCCAAAAATAGAAGCACCTGGACATTTCGCAGAAAGCTCAGTAGCATTACTTGCTAAAACAAGAAAGCTCTGAGGTGGCATTGTGGTTCCTAATGGAAAAGTGTAATCTACTCCATCCGTTATCTGTACGCCACTTAGATCTAGCGTAAGCGTAGTACTCGTATTCTTTATTTCTAAAAACTCAAGTTCTCCACCTTCGACGGCTCCGAAATCTTCTGGATTGTACATAATTTCAGTCAGCTTAAGTGGACTTAAATCTGCAGCCACTATTACATTCAAGCAGTGTAAAACACTCCATTCATTTCCTACCTTAACCCTCGCCATGAAGTTAGTAGAACTATTAAATATTATGTCTTGATTCGTATAAAGAGTAGCACTTGGATCAACAGCTCCTCCAGACATACGAGGGTCATTGCCATTAGTCGTATAATAGATGTCACCATTGCTATTCGGATTGACAAGGTCTATTGTATAACCTGCTGACACGTCCATTTTTTGAATTTCAAGTGTCACGCCATTATTTTCATACAGCGGTGGATCGATGGTAGGGTAGTAACCTTCGTTTCTCAGCGCTGTTATTAATCTATCCACATTTCCATCCATAAGCCCATCGAGTCTGTCCACTTCATCTTGCCAGTGGACGTCTCTGGTCCTTGTGGTGCCATCATTTATTCCATCTCCCCATCGAGCAGATTCTGCAACGACTGCATTTTTTATATGATTGTTTAAATTACTCCACCTCGTTCTAGAGTTGTCATCTGTCATAGCGCCATCGTTAAAGCACAACTTGTATGCTCGATCTGCGAATGACATCATGAAATCATCATTTACCTTGGATTTATTAAACACGCGTGCAGATGCGTTTCCTCCATTGTTATTGCTCCTAAAAGCTGGATGAACCCAAGCTCCGTTATTGGCATTAAATGTTACATCCCACGACCATTCACAATCCCAACCATAGTACATAAAAGGTCCACTCGGGTTGTTTCTATTGCCTCCCCACCAGTTGTTGCCTGGCCAGTCTTGTACCCCAGTCATCCATGAAATTAATAAGTAATCGCTAAACTTATTTATATCCAGATATTCTTGCAGCTCTTGGTAGTTAATGGCTTGTGTCATATCCTTATTTAATAAACTACCCATCATGTAATCATATCGATCATCGTTTCCTCCCTGGTCTCCCCCATGACTTACGGCAAACCAATCTTCTTTTTCTCCGCCTAGATATGTAGAAGAAAAAGCTTCATCAGGTCGTTCGACTGGATTGTAAAGGCCCCAGTACAATCCATTAACATATAAGTGAACAAAGGTGCCATGAGAACCAATTCCGGAAGAAGCAATCTGTGATTGCCTATACCACTCATCTCTTGTAAAAGCCGTTCTATCTGTATTCCAATTCCTAGACCAGGCTCGATTGTTTCCCGCCCTAAGTACAATTCTGTCAAACTCATTTTCCGCAGTCTCAGAACCAACCGCCGCATTTCTAAATATATCTGAGTCCCAGTTAGCAGCGCCATATATATTCTTAAACGATAACCGCATAGATCGTTTTAATCTATCGTGACTATGAGGCTCAATGCCACCATCTTCTTGCTCATTCTTGCTAGGATCATCAGCATAGAGCAATTCAATAGAAGTTTTCTTTTCGGAATTTCCGTTATACATATTCCAGAAATCATCATATGGCATTACAATCGACATACTCGGTATGTCTTTTAGTCCTTGCATAAGATCTGCGCTGTATGCGGGTGCATCGACAATATCTGGGTCCATCTCATAATCATGTACAGCAGTTGCAGTACCACTTCCTATATCATAAGAATCATTAGGCCAGCCAGCTATGTTGGCAGGTTGCTCGATAACATCATCCAAGAACAGATAAGTATGTGTATATACTTTAGAAGTATCTTGACCTATTACATATCCTATTGCTCTAAGTACTGTAGTTGTCGTAATGGATATGCTACCGGAATATATTTCTCCGGCAGTAGTTGAGGGCTCTTCTCCGTCAAGGGTATATCTAATCGTAGCTGTCGGTTCTGTTGAGTTGATCGTAAGGTCAAAAGCTACATCGCTGAATCCGCGTTCTTTTGAAAAATCTAAATCTATTTGGGCCTTGACCTGAATTGAAGTGGCTATTAAGATTACACAAGAGACAATCCGAAATATAGATTTATAAGTACCGGTATAGAAATTTAGTAGTCCCCATTTCTTTTTATTCTGCATCATATTAGTTGAGTTTAATTGGGGTTGACTACTAATAAGAGTGAAATATATTTAAAAAGTCGCACTTTTTATGCCATGCACTCTATATATATACGTATTTCATTGTGAGAAAAGGTAAAAAAGATAGTTGTAGATCTGGGTGTTTAAAAAGATAGAAGGCTCATATTTTTAATAACAGCTTAAGTACATTTGATTTAATGAAAATGATGATTCGATTCCTTTCTTTTATATTTCCAAGTGCTTTCGCAAATATTGCGTATAAAAAGTTAATGACTCCTCAGGTCTCTAAGCTTCGAGATTATGAAATGAAATTGTTAGAAGACGCTGTTCAGGATGACATATCCTGCGGAGGATTTAGGATACGTACTTATCGATGGGGAGAAGGATCGAAATCCATTCTTATGGTACATGGATGGGAAGGCCAAGCGGGAAACTTTGCTGATATAGTGCCTAGATTAATCGATGATGGATTTTGTGTCTATGCATTTGATGGTCCTGCTCATGGAAGTAGCAGTAAGGGGGAAGCATCTATTTTCGCTTTTATGGATACGTTGACTTTTATGATTCATAAAATAGAACCTACGTATCTTTTGTCTCACAGTTTCGGTGGAGTAGCTACTACCTATGTGCTCAGTAGGCATCCAGAATTTCTTATTGAAAAGTATGTATTGATGACCACGCCAGATCGTTTTACTGAACGTATTCAGTCTATTTCAAATCAAGTAGGCATGTCAAGTAAAGCCATTTCGATACTCATAGATAGAATTGAAAAGAAGTACAATATCTATGTTCCAGATATGAATGTAAGTGATTTCGTGAAACGGGTCAATGTAAAACAAGCTTTGATTCTCCATGATGAGAACGACAGTGTCATCCCATTAAGTCAATCTCAGAATGTAGCTGATAAATGGGATGCTTGTAGGTTGCAGATTGTACATGGCACAGGGCATTTTAGAATACTAAGAGATGAAGTTGTTCTAGAAAAAATATGTACTTTTCTTACATAACAACTCACTATTTGTATTAATTCCACCAGACTGCATAGCCTCTTAATCTTAGGCTTTTGGCAAGATGCCCTTCAAGAATAGTTGCGCGCTTTCTAGTTAGTGGATTAAGATGATTGTATAAGCTTGGTCTTAAGCATAAGCCATATTGAGTAACAATTTTCGATGCTAGGTTAAAACCTTTTTTGGATTTAAGACCATGGAGGTGTTGTATGATCCTGTCTTCTGGTTTAAGTGATGTTATGCCCACATATAGGCATTCTTGCTGATGCGTATATCCAGGATTGGCTTCCCTGAATTTTTTCTTTTCACGCCATATTCTTTTGTCAAGCTCTATGACATAGATATTGTGATTGCCTTTTCTCATCTATAAATAAAGAACAAGATTTGATCCAATTTTCCATGCGGACTGAATTTTGATCTAGATTTCCGATTCGTAATGAAAGATGTATAAGCGTTATTAAATGCGAATAAGCATGAAGGTAAAAGAGATGAAGCATTATGGAAAGATGGCCTTATCTGATTTAAGTCCCATTAAGTATAGAATTAAGCAACTGCATACATCAGTCCTATTCTACATAAAAGGTTTTACTCATTAAATAAATTTAATTCGAGCCTTCTAAGTAAAGTAACTGTCATTAAAAATCTAGGTGTGAGCTAATAATTAAGGTACGCAACTTTTTTTAATGAAGAACTTTAAAGACAATTACACCCATAGCTTCTTCTAAATCTTCGTATTTTTTCTTTCTATTTTTTATCTCTGTAAGCCTAGGGATATGTTCAGCATAGAAAATCTGGTTGTTAGACATTTCAAACAAGTTGCTTGCAAGCATCTTAGGATAAGAAAAGTCAGGGTTGTAATTCCTGATTATTTCTGCTACTTTAGAAACAACACCCTTGTAACTCTGAAAAAATCCTAATTCGTTCTCATCATCCACTTCATGATGATGGTGCGCTTTATATCCTTCCTTGATGATTACATTATGCAATGTATTTTCATTGATATATGAAGTCATAGGTGATTCTGCGGAAGCGTTAACAATATTGTGAATCGTTATTTTTAATACTTTTTCAGGATCTTCTATGTTGCGTACGTTTAGGTCAATTAAGTAGTGTACCCATTCCCAATACCAACAAGTAAGGTATAATAGAAGCTTATGCTTATTTTCGAAATATCTATATATAGATGCTTCTGTAGATGAAATTTTAATGGCTAACTTCTTAAACGTGAAGCATTCTATTCCCATTTCATCAATCAATTCGACACTGTTTTCTAGAAGTTTCTGACCGTAGGAAGTGGTCTGAGGGTCTTTTAAGAAAAGGTCCTTGTTTAGGTTAAATATGATTCCCCTAGCACTCATTGTGAACAAAAGTAAACATTATTATGTTAATGATAGAACTTCTGGTAGAAGAAGTTAACATATATTTAATGATAGTATTACTATCTTTTTTTCAATAGTTTTTATATTTGTAATTGGATGTTTAAAAAAGTGGTTCATATTGTTTTTATTTCAACAGTCATGCTTTCGCAGGGATTAGCTGTAGTAGATCATTACGATGCAGATATGACATCAATTGTTGACTTTGAGCATTCTGAAAAATCCGAGGTTGAGAACGATGATTTAGAGGAAGAGAAGGTAGATTTTCTTGAAAGAGCAGTAATCATACATGATCTTTCTGACTTTTATAATGTAGACGATAACAAAAAGAGATATCTAAATTATCCATTTGTGTCATATTACGAACTGCATGACCCCCCTCCAGAAAAGTAATTCTTTTCTAAAAAATACACTTTTCATATTTTAAGGATGCGTCCTTTATTTCACTAATTATTTTATTAAAATTAATGTATTATGCATACGAAAGATGAATTTTCCATGTGGAAAAATCTTAACAGTGACTTACCTGCGAGTATAGTCGTATTTTTAGTTGCTGTTCCATTATGTCTAGGGATTGCCCTTGCATCTGGTGCTCCATTATTTTCTGGTATCATTGCTGGAATTGTAGGTGGAATTGTAGTTGGATCTTTAAGTGGATCACAACTCGGTGTAAGTGGACCTGCTGCTGGCCTAGCAGTAATCGTACTTACAGCTATCCAAGACTTAGGCGCTTTTGATATATTCCTACTAGCCGTTGCGATAGCTGGAGTAATTCAATTTATTCTAGGCGTTTTACAATCAGGAATTATAGGATATTACTTCCCTTCATCGGTAATAAAGGGAATGCTTGCCGGTATCGGTATTATAATTTTTCTAAAGCAGATTCCTCATGCTTTTGGGTACGATAAGGTTTCTGAAGGAAGTGTTCATTTCAATCAAGAAGATGGTCACAATACTTTTTCTGAATTATTCTATATGCTGGACGGAGTTACTACTGGAGCTATTGTAGTTACATTGGTTTCACTTGCAATTCTCATTTTATGGGAACAGAAATTTATGAAGAGATTAAAGTTTACCAAGCTTATTCAAGGACCTCTTGTTGCTGTAATTGTAGGTATAATCCTAGCAAAGGCCTTTTCTGGAAGTTCACTCGCATTAAATCCGGATCACTTGGTGTCTATTCCTGTTGCAGACAGCATCGGTGGATTTTTCAATCAGTTTACATTCCCTGATTTTTCTCAGTGGACTAATCCGCAGGTTTATGTGGTTGCTTTTACCATAGCTATTGTTGCAAGTTTAGAAACCTTGCTGTGTCTAGATGCAACAGATAAACTAGACCCTTACAAGCGTGTAGCTCCAGCTAACAGAGAATTAAAGGCACAAGGAATAGGGAACTTAGTTTCAGGATTGATAGGTGGATTACCAGTGACACAAGTGATCGTAAGATCATCAACTAATATTCAGTCAGGAGGTAAAACTAAAATGTCTGCAATCATTCACGGTGTCATACTCTTATTGTGTGCCATGACCATTCCTTTTATTTTAAATATGATTCCTCTAGCTTGTCTAGCAGCAATCTTATTTGTTGTAGGCTATAAATTGGCTAAACCAGTTCTCTTCAAGCAGATGTACAAGCTCGGATGGAGTAATTTTATCCCGTTTATGGTTACCATTATAGGTATCGTTCTTACAGATCTACTTACTGGAATAGGTGTAGGTATGGCCGTTGCCATATTCTATGTTCTTTACAATAATTATAAAAAACCATTTCACTTCGAAAAAGAAGAGCATTTACCAGAAAATGGTGTAATAAGATTAGAACTTGCTGAAGATGTTACTTTCTTAAATAAAGCCAATATTCAACGGGCCCTTAATAGCATTCCAGAGCATAACAAGGTTATCATAGATGCTTCTAAGAGTATTAACATAGACCCTGATGTTATCGAAATCATAGAAGATTTCCAGACTCAGGCTGTGATAAAAGACATCGAAGTAGAAGTTTTAAGTAGGACTAGAAAAGCAGAAAAGAGGCCTCCTATCAGAAAATTCGAAGAATCATTAAACCAAAATAAGGTAGCTGCATTAAATTAGATATAAACACTTTAAATTATAACATGGTAAATAATAATATAACGCAGACTAAAGAGACTCAATCTATTGTATCACCGGAAATGGCAGTTGAGTTATTGAAAGCAGGAAATAGTAGATTTTTAAGTAAATCTGTATCTCCTAGAGACTTACATCAGCAGATATCTGATACGACTACAGGTCAGTTTCCTTTCGCTTCTATTGTAAGTTGTATCGATTCACGAATCCCTACGGAAATTGTATTCGATCAAGGAATCGGCGATGTATTTAACGCGCGAGTCGCTGGGAACTTTGTTAATGAAGACATCCTAGGGAGTTTAGAATTCGCTTGTAAGCTAGCCGGATCTAAGGTAATCGTGATTATGGGACATACATCTTGTGGTGCCGTTAAGGGAGCATGCGATCATGCTAAGCTAGGTAACCTTACTCAGATGCTTGATAAGATTATGCCTGCAGTGGACAATACAACAACAGCAGAAGGTGAAGAGAGAAATTCTTCTAACAAGGAATTTGTGAATAGAGTATCAGCGGAAAATGTGAGGTTGACAGTAGACAATGTAAGAACAATGTCTCCAGTATTGAAAGAAATGGAAGATGCTGGTGAGATTAGTATAGTAGGCGCTATGTATCATATAGACTCAGGAAAAGTAGAGTTTTATTCATAGTTAAGAATTAATTTATAATTAGTGTCAGTGGCTTCTGGGTTTTACTCAGAGGCCATTTTTTATTTTAGGCATAGATATCAATTTTATTTTAAGTTATGTTTCATGATAGAGTGACTAATTCACTTAGTAGAAATCACTGATTAAGTGCGTATTACCCCTTAGATGTCAGCACCCATTTTACAATTTCGAGAGAAATATTCTGTCATGAAAATTGATTCTAGTTATAGCTTCATGTAGATTGCTTTTTAACTAAGAATCTAAAATATTAGGAAGTAAGTCGCGTACAATTGTTTTTATATCCCTTCAGTGTTTCTAGTTCCGTTTATTCATATTTAGAACTGCGGAAAATAAGATGTATTAGTTATTGATTACTTTAGATAGGTAGACCCGAGCGTGTATATTAATTTAGGTCTACCTATCGTTTTTATATATTGAAATTAAAGGATATACTTAATTCACCTTACTGTCTGGTTACCCAAGTTACAATGTCTGACACTACTTTGTTTCTGTTACACTGGCTTCCTGTCCACCCGTGACCACAATTCTCATATCGTCCGAGTTTAATTTTCCCATTAAAATTTTCTTCCCCTATTCTGTTTTCTCCATAAGCCGACTCGAGCGCAGAGACCATGGATTCTGCTTGATCATATGGAACCAGTTCGTCTTCTACACCATGTGTCACGAAGAAAGGGATGTTGTTTTTTATATTAGGAAGATAAGTGGTGCTCAATGTGTCTAAAAACGGATTATGACCATCTATCAAGATCTCATGGTGGTCTGAAAAACTCTTCAGTGAAAAAATGGTTTTCACACTTACATTAGAAACAGAGGTACAGTTCTCTGCTTGGCGCAAAAAATAATTAGGTGGAGACACTGGAAGGACGGGTACATCATTGACGATGGTTTTAAAATTATCTGCGTCCAGATCCGTCGGGCCGAACATAGACACAACCGACTTCACTTCTGAACGATTAGAAGACTGAATTCCATAATACATGGCAATATGCCCACCTCCACTCTCGCCGACAAGATGTATGTCAGACGGATTTACATTATATGTGTCTTTATTATCCTTAAGGTTGTCTATAACTAAGTTGATGTCTTCTATCATACGATCGATGTAGAATCGAGTATCGTTGTCGAATTTATCTGGTTGAGTATTGTAACAAGCTGTTCTATACTTCATCGTTAATACAGCGATACCTGCTTCTAAGAGTGGGGTATGAATGTCCCAGTTATATCTTCCCGTAAAGGTGGTTACGCTTTCATCTGGATGGTAGCCCATCACCCATCCTCCACCATGTATAAGGATAGCAACCTTGGTAGTATTGTCTGCATTCATCGGTGTATGTAAGGTGAAACTCTGGAGCGGATGTTCTCCATATTTTATTGCATAGATACTGGGATCCGTATTTTCAATGGTTTTACTCCCTTGCTTTTCACAAGCACTCATTATAATTAGATAAAATATGATGGCAAGTATTTTTTTCATGGTTGTTGTGATGATTTACGTTTACATACAGTCTCAATTGTAATTACCCTACTTCATAAAGGTGTTTTTAACATATCATATCAGAAAATAGTACCTTTCCGCTATAACTTAAAGATATGGTATTGTCTATTTCTTTACTGCTGACTTGTATTTTTTTGATCCTGTCTGGCATCCATTTTATATGGGCGACGGGGAGTACATGGGGCTTTAATAATGCCTTGCCTCAGAAGGAAAACGGTGAGCGAGTACTTAATCCGAGAAAGATAGATAGTCTCATAGTAGCCATAGGGCTATTGACAATGGGGATGTTCTATCTTTTTATGACTGGGAAGCTAGATTGGTCTCTACCGACGATTGTTGTAAAGTATGGGCAGTGGATTATCCCTTCGATATTTCTGATACGTGGGATCGGAGATTTCAAGTATGCAGGATTGTTTAGAAAGATAAAGGGTACGGCTTTCGCCAAATGCGATGCTAGATTTTTCAC
>CAZFJO010000019.1:7456-24229 GCA_964518915.1 uncultured Saprospiraceae bacterium | reverse complement strand
ATATGTGGACGAGACTTGTAAAGGGAATATAGAACTGAGGAAGGCATATACGGTACATACAGCCTATTGAGATACAGTAGACATCATACTACATCTTACGTAAATACAAGTGAAAAACAAATAGGAATGGCTCTTAAAGTACCGTCAGTGCGTGGACTTCTTGCCACCCTTTATACTGCAGTTGTACGTAATACAAACCTGAAGACGGGAAGCTAGAACGGTCTAAATCCAGGACATTTTCTCCTTCCTTAATGTTTATTTTTTTAGATTCTAAAACTGACCCTGTAGCAGATATAACCTGCATCATAATGACAGCTGATTCTGACGATCGCAACACGATCTGGCTGGTCGATGCCATTGGATTCCCTAAGAGTTTAGATGAAATCCCAGATAGATTGCTTTCTTCTTTTTCTATATCTATATTGAGTGGATAGGCATTTAAATTTAGATAAATCTCAGATGAAAATCCATTACTCAGGCCTTCAATGTCTTCTAATTCAAGGCCAGAAACATTAATTGAGACCCCACCGGTTGAGGTCCATAACCCATCCCAACTTATAAGAATCTGTCCATCTTGAATATTATAATGATGAGGTTCTAGTTCTAAGTGTGCTGACGTAATCTTAACGTCAGTACCATCAACACCCTCTTTCAATCTTATGCCTATCTGGAAGCCGTTTATTTCATCTTCTTGATTCTCTATAGATATTTCGATGCCTTGCGTACTGCTAGACAAGACCATAGGCACCTTCCTAGATCTTACTTCGGTAGTGCTTGATCTCGCTTCATTAGAAGCAGAAAAATTCGCATCACCCATCTTGACTCCTATGAAATCAGCTTGATTTTCATCTTGATTTAATTCCGGTATAACCCAGGTATCCGTAAAGGAAAGTGCGTTGCTTGTAGTAAGTTCATCATAGTTAGTAATAAACCTCCAAGCAGGAACATCCTTAGGAAATTCAATCTCTTTTTTCAACAACACCTTTCTTAAACTCAGGATGTCTATTCCGTTTATAGAACCAGAACCATTGACATCTGCAGCTATTATGAGTGCTGGATCGTTGAATTCATCTATTCCGAGCAAGTGTCTTTGGATTTTTACAATATCTAATGTAGAAATGCCTTCATCAGCAGCTGTTCTTCTTTCAGCCATGACATCTATTCTATAATTCGATGGGACATTTGCGAAAGCGTAACTACCCTCTTCATCACTCCACTCACTGGCAGAAAATTCAGGATTGTTACTTGCAAGAACCAACTCTACGTTGTTTAGTCTTTCTCCATTGCTTTTCATCACTTGACCACTGATGGTAAATCCTGTGTTGATATCCTCACACTGGTCATTGTTATCCTGAACCTCGATGGTTACCAGACAATATTCTTGATTACCCGATTCATCTGTGATCCACATGGCATATTCCTTAATCGCAGACTGACCGTCTGGAATGCTATCACAGGTCAACGTGCGGATAGTATCCATAACATCGGTAGAAAATGAAAACTTCAGATCTGCTAGCGCAGTACAATTGTCAAAACTGTTGAAATCAAAATCTCGAGCTACAATATCAATTTTCTTATACTCTTGCATGAGGACAGTAGTCAATTCCGACACGCAATGCGGAGTGGGCTTCTTACAATCCATTACGGTAAGATCTACCGCACCTTCCTCTATGTTTCCACATCTATCTTCTACCGAAATATGCACCTGGTAATCGCCATTCTCTAGTATTACAGAAATCTGTCTAGAACCTCCATTGTAAAGTGTGTCTAAGTTAGGCAACAATATGCTCCACTTATAATGCATATCATCGGCTTGAGTACAGTCGTCTTCTGCTTCAATTAAATACTCATACGATACTCCACTGCAATCTTCTGAGTAATTACAGATGATGGAATCTTGCGCTGTAATCGTGGGAGCGACGAAGTTTTCATACTTGAGCACTTGAATATACGACCACTTGCCATCGTCTTCATCATCCTTGTACTGACACCAATCGATAACCGTCCATGTCCTCAAGATTTTCATACATGATCCCTCAGCAAATGGAAAGAATTCATCTTCATACCGCATGGCAATGTCTGCACATACATCTTTATCCCACAACGGACTACCAGACACTTCAGGAAGCACAACGTCTTCTGAACACGCTTCTCCATCATAGTCTCCTGGCCACATGATATCTTGATAATTAAATGGCGATAGATTAACGAAACGGATTACTTGTTGACATGAATTAATGGATCCGTTGTTGTCCGTTACTTGAAAAGTTCTAATTAAGTCTCCTTCTCCACACTCGATATCTAAAGTAAAACTGGAATCAATTACACCAGTACAATTGTCTCTATAAATCCCATCTCTTCCTCTGACACCTTGTCCATAAGCATCATGAATAATTATGGATTCCCTTAGTTCTTCCGCCCCTACAACATTACCAAATACAGATAAGTTATCGGTAGAAAAATCTAGATCACATGATACAGTTAAGTTATCTGGACAAGTTATCTCTGGTGGCAATTTATCTTCTACTTCTACCGTAACCATACATGTATTGCTGTTACCAGAGGCATCTGTTACAGTGAGTGCAACCATAACTTCCATTCCTACTTCTTCACAACAGAATTCCACGTAGGGTCCTTTATCTGTTGCATTACACAGATCGGTCATCTTCATTAAATACATAGAATCAATCTGGCAATTATCCCAGCTTTCATCGTCTACAGAGGTTGCATACAACCTTGCTGTTCCGTCAATACCTAGAGCAACAGAAGTGAATTCATCACAATTGACCTGAGGCACCTCTTCATCGATGACCCACACTTTCTGTAGACAAGTTGTATCGTTACCACATTCATCTGTAATGGTATATAATATTTCATTCCATCCTACAGGAAGTGGAGGAATAGATCCATCACTGTTGATCGATATGGCATTTCCTAAAGAGTCATATGCCTCGTATGTAACCGTGGTTTCAGAACAATCCACTATATCAAGATCGATATCTGGAAAGAAGGAAGAAGATGCACAATCATAAGGATGATTGCTTATGGTTATGTCTTCAGGACAAGATGGAATAGGAACAGTGGTATCTTCTAACTTAATAATCTGATTGTGCTCTAAGGTTTCAGACGTACACCAGTCTATTATAAACCACTTTCTCAGAATCTTATATCCTCCACATCTCTCGAATGGTAAGTCATCGAAGGTAGCTTCAAGTTTTTCGCATCCTAGTGTACTCGGATATCCAGTAAAATCAGGACTCGGATAACCATTATCCAATACTGGAAAATCATCTCCGCATTCCAGGGCTTCCTCATCAATGCCATCATAATTAGGAGGCATTGTAACAGAGGCCAGTGAATCCCGCTTCACATAAATCTCTTGAATACATGAATTAACATTTTCGAATTCATCTATTGCAGTCCATCTTCTAAAGATGACCCTTTCTATAGAGTCTGCGCAGGTAAACATCATTTCTTCATCTCTGTAAGAAACAACTGCTTCTGTACATGCATCATGTCCCAGTGTTCTAAATGAGGTTTCTGATAAAATTTCAATAATGGTTTCACTGTCGAAGGGATACCCCACAGAATCTGGAATAATATCAGTTGTACATGCTATCGTATCTATCGTACAATTAAGTGGCGGTGGATTCTTGTCTGCAACAACAATTTCAGACCAGCATGAATTGAGAGGCATACAATCATGGGAAACCTCAACCGTTATGGTCTGTCCGATGTGCTCATACTGAAGAATATTGTCAAGAATAATCTGGTTATTCTTGTCGTATAACTTGATTATATATCTATCGTAAGGAATGGATGGACTTGCTAGAACCAATTGTGGTGTCACCAGCTGCTCACAGTTTTCTGTCAATGAAAGGTTTAACGAAGAATTACATGCTAGACTAGGGGCTGTCTGGTAAGAAATAGCAACAATTGCTGATTCCTGTCCCACTTGGTTCATAGGATCAGCGTAATCGGATACTAAGATAAGGTTGAATCCTCCATTAGCAACATCACCACTTCCAGGTTGATAAGTTAAGCCGGAAGAAAACGTTACCTCTGAACCGTTTCCTGGAGTGAATGTCCCATCTCCTAGAGTGATCCACCTACCATCTGTTACATCTCCAGATATAGATCCATTCAATTCATCTAGAATAAGGTCAGAACCTGGACATATGGAGTAACTGGTTGTCACAGACAGGTTTATCTGAGACACAACCGTAAGGTGGATTCCTAGAAATAGGAATAGCAAGTAAATTCTTTTACTCACATTAAAAATATCTTTAATATATTTATTATACTTTGTCAGATCAATACATATTATAAATAATTTTAATGCAAAACATATGCCGAATATTTATAATATGTTATTTTTGCGCCAGAATTAAAATGAGTGAATATTGAATCCCTGAGGAAATAAAATCTCATTTTTCTCGTCATACAAGCAACGCGCTTGTTACGAATGCTATCAATAGGATAAGAATCTTCTTAAAACTCATGTATTTCAGAAGTTTCCTAGCTCAGTAAAATCCCATTAACTTATTATCCATTTTACATTAAATGTTATGAAAAAAAATTACTCGCTGTTCATTGCTATGTTGATGTTGCCTATCGCCATGATGGGTCAGAATTGTAGCTTGACTAATTTTTCATTGGAAGAAACCTCTTGTTCGGCGGGAGGATTTTTTTCAGTTACCATAGATTTCGATTTTTCAGAAGTGAGCGATTCCTTCGTATTGCAAGGCAACAGTCTCAACTATGGCACTTATGCATATGCTAATCTACCTGTTACAATACCTAATTTAGCCGGGGATTGCCAGACCGAATACGAATTCGTTGCCATTGACCAGAACGATGAAGATTGCCTTATCAGCTGGGATTACGGCGTCGAATGCTGTGATGAAGCATGTACAATTGAGATCAATGAAGTTGAAGTAGGAGATTGTGATGACGGTCTTATTTCTCTTTCATTTAACTTAGAACATAGGAATACATCCTCTACATCGTTCGATGTGTTTTCAAGAAATGATTTCGTAGGATCATATAATTATGACGACTTACCTATAAGAATACAAGATTTCCCTTCCTCTGGAGGAGCAACAGAGCGACTGGTAGTCTGCAACAACGACAGCGAAACTTGTTGTGACACCTATATTTTCGAGACATCTTGCTCTTGTATTATAAAAGATGTAACAGCTGCCGTAATTGATTGTAACGAAGAAGATAGCACCTTTTATGTGTTTTTAGACTTAGATTTCAACATGACCTCCGACTCCTTTTTCCTAGGAGGGAATAACAATCGATACGGCAACTTTGCGTATAGCGACCTTCCGATCACAGTAGGGCCACTGCCATTCGATGAAGATTTAGAATATGAGTTTCTTGCTGTAGACCGTCTATCTGCTTTTTGCTTTGATTTTGTAGATGTAGGCGTAGTTAATGGTTGCAATGCATGTACAATATTTGATGTAAAAGCTGAACCTCGCTTATGCGACAATGATGAAATCTTAGTTGATATAGAGTTTAAAACAGAAGGCGAGGTTTCTGATTCCTTCAGCATAAGAGGGAATGGCATGGATTATGGGAAATTCCCGCACGGAGAGATGTTTTATACTGTAGGTCCTGTACCAGGGGATTGCGAAACAATTTATGAGTTCATCATAATCGATAATGAGAATCCTGATTGTAGAAACTTTACAGAATTAGATGAAATCTTATGCTGTGGTTCGACTGCGGAATGTAATATCTCTAACCCATCGATTGACGTAGGAGACTGTAATCAGCAAGGAGAATTCTTCGTTGAAATAAGCTTCGACCAGCAGCCAGGAGTAACAGGCGAATTTACCATTGCCGGGAACGGAGAAAATTATGGTACCTTTTCATATGGAGCGGACGAATACCGAATAGGCCCTCTAAGTGGTAATTGTGAAACAATCTATGAATTCATCCTGACCGATGCTAGAGACCCTTTATGCGAGGAAGTGATTGAGCTGACTGAGGAAGTATGTTGCGCGGCAACATGTGCTATAACAAACCTATTTATATTCACCAATCAGTGCAATGATGACAACCTATTCACTGTAGATATATCATTCGAGACAAGTGGTGCTGTATCAGACTCATTTGAAGTAAGAGGAAACGGTACATTCTATGGAACTTTTCCTTATGGGGAAACCAATTATGAGATAGGCCCACTAAGTGGTGATTGCGAAACCATGTACGAATTCGTGATTGTAGATCAGAATAACTCAGATTGTAGTGTGTCTGGCATGCTAGATGAACCCAACTGCTGCCGTGAAAACTGCCTTATAACGAAACTTGAAGCAGAACTGATCTGTCCTGGAGATGGTACGATAACAGTGGATATAGAAAAAGACGGAATACCTGCTAATCGAGAATTGCAATTGTTGATAAACGAAGAACCCATCAGTGGTCTCTTCATTGCAGATTTTCCTTATGCACTCCCTACAGAAGGATTGACTTTTCCAGTAGAGATTGAACTTAGGGAAGTAGCCAATCAATCTTGCAGACTTTCAGTTATAGTAGAAGAAAATTGTGACGACAGCTGTAATATATCAGGAATAACGGTAAGCTTTATGGAATGTGATGATCAAGATAGACTGGTACTCACCATAGATGCCACGCATAATAGAGAAGACTTCAATAGTTTCAAGCTAGAAATCAATGAAGAAGAATTCGGCTTTTTTACGTACGACCAACTGCCTCTGGTTGTGCCGGAAATTACCAATCCTGATGCCGATTTCCCCGTAACCATAAGCGATGCAACAGAGGAAGGATGCAGCATTTCTACTCAAGTAAATGCCATAGTGTGTCAATCCTCTATACAAGATGTCAGAGGGCTAGGCATAACAGCATATGCTCAAGGCAACAACATCATTGTCACTAATAATCAGGATGAGCCTGCTGAGATTATAATATCAGATATATCCGGAAGAAGAATATTTTCAGGGAACGTTTATACGCAACTTTTACTTGAAGATAACCTACAGAATGGATTATATATCCTTACTGCTAAGGTCGGAAATCGCATGGCTTCTCAGAAGATAATTATCACTCAATAAGAGGGTATATTGTATATAAGTATTGCCTAACTAGGGTTAAAATAAAAGAGGAGTGTGCTCGTATTGAGCACACTCCTCTTTTTATTTTCTGGCTGGTATTAACCAGCATGAGTTTTTACTTTTTATTGTAATAGTCCCATACTTTGGTAACAACATCTTTTCCTAATGATGCTGGATCTTTTCTAATCTTTCCTTCTTCTTTTCCCATTGCAAGAAAAGCAGCATCTACAGATCTTTCTGCAATAAAGTCAGAAAGAGTCCCTTCTATTTTATTGTCTGAAAACATATTATATGCGCCTACGGCCATCGGCCAGTACTGCTTCGCTTCTGGACCTGACTTATCTAGTTCAGCATCTATTCTTGTGCTGTATCTTTTTTTCACAGTAGCATACATTGCTTGTTTCAGGACTGCCGTTGCAGCATCTTCCCCACCTACTACAATTGAGACCGCATCTCCTAGGTCTACTTCCTTGATGGCATCAGCCATTATCCCAGAACCTTCACTTCCTACAATTTTAGCCACTGAACCGATCTGACCAGATACCTTATCTATCTCTTTTCCTAAACCTAAGGTCTTCATGGTATTGAGAACAGGTTGTATTTCTTTAGGTAGAAAAGCTTCTACACCACCATCACCCATTTTCTGAAGGGCAGCTATGGCTCTAAAAGCAGAAGAATTCATAACTTCTTTAACTGCAGAAATGGTTTCATAAGTAGAAGGTTGCAGTGCTATTTCCTGAAGCACAGAACAAGAACCAATGCTTAACATCAACATCAATCCAAAAATCATATTTTTCATAGTATCATTTTTTAATAGTGCGAATAACACACCATGAGTAAAATTTATGGTATAGTTTACAATTCTAATAGACTACAATTATAGGACTCATAATCCAACTTGAAGTAACATCTCAACTAAGAAATTATCTGTTTTTTAGTAAACAATTGTCATTATATTAAAATACACCGACAACTGAGTCCATAATTTACTATAAAAACAATCATTAGACTTATGTAATCCCGATGATTTAAATGATAAAGTTAAATCGGAACCATCATGGCAAGGAAGCATTCCATAAAATGAAAAAAGACCTGACTAGCGCCAGGTCTTTTTTTCACTACCTGATCCTCATCAGGTAAACTATCTATTAACATCTATAAAACTGAACCAAAAGTATAAAAATAAATTCAATATTGTCACATTAACAATATTGAATTTATTTGGCTTTCAATTATTAAGATTAGGGCAAAAAAAAGGACTTGGCACTGCCAAGTCTCTTCTCATTATCTGATAATCACCAGAATAACTATCTTAAACTATCTGCCACAAATATACGTACACAACGAAAATGATGCTGTTGTAACAAATAAAAATGTAAAATGGCTTACATTATTTTTTCACTTCGCATAAAAAAAAGAAGCTACTCCTTCCCAGAAGTAGCTTCATCCTGATATACAATCCAAAGGTTTTTGGACTATATGATTTAATAATTAAACTCCCGAGGGTGTCTATTCATTAAGGTTAACACAATATAAACAATTAATTTAGATATTAAAGTCCTGCTTTAATATACTTCCTATATCTTCGCCGTCTTCAATATATTTACACCCATGGATAACGGATCAAGAAGGAAAGAATACGAATCTAAAATAGTTGCATTGGCTGAAGAAAGTGCTCAACTAGAGAAAATCAGTTTTCGATATTCAATATTCAGGCTTGCTATCATTCTTCTTCTTGTTGTCGTCATTCTAGGTCTATGGAATACAGGCCCGTTATATATAGTAATAGCGACCCTAATAGGAGTTGCCTTATTTCTTTATATACTAAAGCAACATCAGCACGTACAGCACCAAATTTCTTACCAGCAAGCCATGATTGAAATCATGGAGAATGAGATCAATCTGTCAGCATTCAAGCCTGGCAGTTACTACAATGGAAAATTGTATAACAATGATTCACACCTGTATACTGGTGACCTTGATGTATATGGTAGACATTCGCTTTACGAGCAACTAAACCGTGCTAAATCATACCATGGCAATGTATATCTTCATAATAGGTTGTCTTCTAAAGGTAGTTTTCATGATGTCAAGAGACACCAGGAAGCCACAATGGAACTTGTCAATCAACCTGCTTGGCGACATGACTTCCAGGCCATCTTATGGAATACAGAAAGCGCACATGATTTCAACCACTACGATTATCTGTTTAAATCCCTGCAATTAGATACGGATTTTGCTTATAAGCCATGGGTAAAGTGGCTTACCCCTGCCCTACCTATCGCATGGACTGCATTAGGCATATTGGCTTATCTAGGCTGGCCCTATGCTTCTGTAATCGGTTCTGCTTTATTCATCATTACGCTTTGTATTTATTTCACCTATTTCACTAAGATATCTGCCGTCCAGTCCCAGCTGACACAGTGTAAGCAGATACTAGGACCATATTCTGAGGCGATTCAGCACATCCGCAATTTCTCATGGCAAGCGCCATTGAATCAAGAATACTTGGCGTCCATAGGTAACAAGAATTCTTCAAGTGGTCTAGCACGCTTGGGAAGTTTACTGGACAAGCTAGATTATCGATTGAATTTTATTGTAGGGACATTTCTCAATCTAGGTTTTTTCTGGGACTTCCATATCGTCAGAAAAATCCAAGAATGGAAAGACAATAATGGAGATGAAATGGAGTCCATATTCGATTGTATCGGGCATATGGAGCTTATTACGAGTATGTCAACTTATGGCTACAACCACAATGGCTATAGCTTCCCTGATGTCAGTAACGAGGCGTTTCTGTTTCAAGGAAAAGATGTAAAGCATCCTCTGATCGATCCATTACAGTCAGTAGGAAACGACATTAATTTTCAATCTGAACCTGGAGTAAGAATCATCACTGGATCTAATATGTCTGGCAAGAGTACACTCCTTAGAACCATGGGAACCAATATGGTTCTTGCATATGCTGGCACCGTCTGCTCTGGCAAGAACTTACATATATCTCACCAAGATATATTTAGCTACATGCGGATAAAGGATGCTCTAGAAGAAAATGTATCCACCTTTAAAGCAGAACTCAATAGGATACAACTTATGCTGGATAGGTTGAAACAAGACAACAATGTTGTGCTTCTTATTGACGAAATGCTCAGAGGAACCAATTCTAAGGATAAGCTCAAAGGTTCTATCTCCATTACACAGAAATTAATGGATCAGGATGCCCAGGCATTTATTGCAACGCACGACTTACAACTGGCAGAGTATGTAGATGGTAAGACAGATCTTCCGGCCAACTATTTTTTCGACATTTCGTTTCAAGATGGCGAACTAGAATTCGATTACAAATTAAAAGAAGGCATATGTTCTAATTTCAATGCTAGCTTCCTACTTGCTAAAATGGGTTTGTAGCATCGAATAAAACCATGTGTTCAGTAACTTAGCCACCATCAAAATTCTACCTTATGAAAATCACGTACCTAGGTCAATCTTGTTTTCTCATTAATTATGGAGGCACCCACCTCTTATTCGATCCTATGATCAGTCCTAACCCGCTTGCAAGCCATATAGATATAGACGAAATATCTGCAGATTACATATTGATTTCGCATGGCCATCAAGATCATATGGCTGATGCAGAAGCTATAGCTGCTAGAACAGGGGCCACCATTGTTTCTTCTTATGAAATAGCTGTATGGTTCGGGGACAAAGGCCTCAAGCATCACGGCATGAATATCGGTGGCAAGTGGACCTTCGATTTTGGGACTGTAAAGTGTGTTGCAGCAACGCATAGTTCTGTACTTCCAGACGGCACTTATGCAGGCAGCCCTGTAGGATATGTGATATCGGGCAATCATGGGTGCTTTTATTTCGCTGGTGATACTGGATTAACGATGGACATGAAACTGATTCCGATGATCTGCCCGCCCTTAGATTTTTCGATATTGCCGATCGGAGACAATTTTACCATGGGTTATGAAGATGCTATTATCGCGACAGATTTCATTAATTGCCCACACGTTATTGGATGTCACTATGATACTTTCCCTCCTATTGAAATAGATAAAGCAGTTGTTAACCAAGCATTTGCGCAAGCGAACAAACAATTAACTTTAATAAACATCGGAGATCATATAGAATTATAGCCCACAGTCGTAAGTATTATCGTATTTTTGCTGTTCTTATAATTCATATGTATGGGTAAAGTTATTGCCATTGCTAATCAAAAAGGTGGTGTAGGGAAAACTACAACAGCTGTAAATCTGTCTGCTGCGCTTGCTATTCTTAATAAGAAAGTGTTGCTTATAGACGCAGATCCACAAGCCAATGCTACCTCTGGAGTCGGTGTTAAAATCACGGATGAAGATTACAATCTCTATGATTGTATAGTCAACGATGCATCTATTACAGATGCTTTAAAAACAACTTCTACAGAAAATCTTGACCTTATTCCATCAACCATAGACCTAGTAGGTGCTGAAGTTGAATTGGTACATAAAGAAAGGAGAACCTATGCGCTCAAGGAAGCGATTGCACCTATTCGCGATAAGTATGACTATATTTTAATCGATTGTCTACCCTCTCTCGGATTAATTACACTTAATGCATTAACTGCTGCCGATAGTGTACTCGTACCGCTCCAATGCGAATTTTACTCTCTAGAAGGATATGGAAAACTAAAGGAGACCATCCAGATGATCATCCAGTCTTCTAATCCAGACCTAACCGTAGAAGGCGTAGTCATGTCGATGTATGACAAGCGGCTGCGGATGGCTAAAATGGTTGTGAAGGAAGTCAACAACATCATTTCAGATAAAATCTATGACACCATTATCCATCGGAACTCTAAGGTCGGAGAATCCCCTTCACTCGGCGTTCCTGTCTTGCTTTATGACGCTGCTAGCAAAGGTGCCCAAAACTACCTTAACCTTGCATCCGAATTTTTAGCCAATAATGAAGATAGTATCTTTCAAAAACTCAATTCCAATAAAGTTCAGGACATCCTCAACAAGGCCATTTCTGATCAATAACACCGCCGTATGAGTAAGAAGAAGAAACAAGTAGGAAAAGGCATCCGTGCACTACTTTCTAATATAGAAAACAACCAGACCAGTGAGCCTGCACTCGATTCAGTTAAGGAACTGAACAACGATTCTTACATGGTTCCCATCTCACAGATTGAGACGAACCCTTACCAGCCACGTCAGGATTTCGACGAAGAAGAATTACAAGAGTTGTCAACATCCATAAGTGTACATGGCTTGATACAGCCTGTTACCTTACGGTCTCTTGGCGACAATTCATTTCAGCTAATCTCTGGAGAACGAAGGTTGAGAGCCAGTAAGCTGGCAGGTCTAACTGAAGTGCCAGCCTACATCCGTCTTGCCAATGATCAAGAAATGCTAGAAATGGCATTGATTGAAAATATACAGAGGTCTAATCTCAATGCAATAGAAATTGCCATCTCTTATCAGAGATTGATTGATGAATGTAGCCTGACGCATGAAACGATGAGTCATAGAGTCGGAAAGAAAAGGTCTACCATTTCTAATTATATCCGTTTACTAAAATTACCTCCTATCATTCAATCCAGTATTAAAGAAGGTAAGATCTCCATGGGTCATGCAAGAGCACTAGCTGGAATAGATGAAGTAGATAAGCAACTTGCTATATTTAAGGAAGTTGTAGACAGAAAATTATCGGTACGAGGAACCGAAAATCTGATTTCTCAATACGGCCGACCTACCTCTTCTTCTACCCCTGCATCAGCGTCTCATGAAGATGTACCTAGTGAAGTGAGAGACTTCATAGAACGGTTACGAGGTAAGCTGGGGACTAAAGTTGATATCAATCGCAATAACAAGGGAGCAGGTAAAATCGTTATTAAGTTCAATACAGATAGAGAGTTCAACTTTATTATGGACCTGCTAGATGATTGAAACATACATATGCAACCATTTCTTAAAATAACATTCATCGTCTTTATCGCGCTTGCGCAAATACCTCTGAGCGGTCAGTTCTCTGCCGAAGAAAACATCAACCGCAATGAAGAAGATACTGAATCAATTGCGGATACCCTTAAGAAAGAAAACAATTCATTCTTCGACATTTTTACTGGCAAGCCAGGTAAAGCAGCATTTTATTCCCTCATTGTTCCTGGTGGAGGTCAGTACTACAATCGTAGATACTGGAAGATACCACTGGTCGTGGGCGCTGAAGGAGTAGCGATATGGTGGTTTATACGCAACAATAGACGATTAGGCATCTGGCAGGAAGGCTATCTAGGTCTTCTGAGAGGTGAAAGAACAGAATTTCTAGGTGTAACACAGGCATCCACCGCTAAGATCCTGAGAGATCGATTTCAGAAGAATAGAGAGTACGCCTATATCTTCATCATACTGGCTCACTTGCTCAATGTATTCGACGCTTTTATAGATCGACATCTGATAGATTTCAATATAGATGACGACCTATCTTTTAGGCCTCTTCCTCCCCAGAACAACTATGCCCTCGATTTACAACCCAGGATATGGGCGGGCATAACATTTAAAATCCCGCTATCTAGCAGATAATACATACGCATGCGTCATTCTATCCATCTCTTTTCCTTGATTTTTATTGTAAACCTATTCGCTTGTAATCAAGTGAAAGAACCTACCTTAAAAGGCGTAGAAAATGTAGAAATCTTAGAAGCCAATAAAGAAGCCATATCCATTAAAGCGGAATTGGTCTTCGATAACCCTAATGGATTTAGCATTGATTTAGATAGAGCCGAAATAAGTGCATTCTTGGATGATCTCGAAGTAGCGAAATTCGAGCAAACCCTCAACACAGAAATGACTGCCAATGATGCGTTCAATATGCCCTTCAATATCGATATAAACTTAAAAGAGATTTATAGCCTCGATCCGATGTTTGCCTTTACCAAGGGCTTAAAAATCATGAAGGACAAGAAGGTTCTCGTAAGGTATAAAGGAACGATTTACTGTGGACACGGTAAGGTGAAAATCCCAATTGACATTGATAGAGAAGAATGGGTAGCGTTTTAATCGCCAAAACATGCTCTTGACACCTGATCTAATACTTCATCTTCGCTCACTATGTCCCATGCTCTGACGTCACTGGGTCGACGGAGTAAAACGAAACATCCAGTCAACTAAATTGTTAATCATTATATGCAACAAGTCAAAAAAGATGTAATTGTTATAGGAGGTGGATTAACAGGGATGACCCTCTGCTATCTTCTGCTTAAATCCAATATTAATTGTCTTGTACTTGAAGCCAGAACAAGGTTAGGTGGTAGAATTCATACTCTCCACGATGACAATTCTTGTCCGGTGGAGATGGGTGCGACATGGATAGGAAGAAAACATAGAAACATCCATGCACTCCTGGGTGAACTAGGCTTAAATACTTTTCCTCAAGAACTCGGTACTACTGCATTTTACGAACCGATATCCACAAGCCCACCTCAACTTGTGGACTTGCCATATAATGAAGATCCCAGTTACCGCATCAGAGGAGGATCTTCTATGGTAATTGAAAAACTAGAGGCATCCATACCTTCTAGCCATATCATTAAGAACCAATTGGTTAAGTCGATTACGCAGCAAGATGCCAATATGGAAGTGAAGACACAGGATCGCCGGTTCACAACACAACATGTTGTTTCTACCCTTCCACCTGGATTGTTTCTGGCAACCATAAAAACACACCCTGATCTTCCTGATTCCTTAGAAGAAATTCTAGCGACAACGCATACCTGGATGGGAGAATCTGTGAAATTCTCTCTTAGCTTCAGCAATCCTTTCTGGAATGAGAAAGGATTGAGTGGTACATTGTTTAGCAATGTAGGACCTATACCTGAGATGTATGATCATACGGATTTTACGGGTACTCATTACGCCTTGAAAGGCTTTATCAACAGCGCCTATGCTGCGCTGTCTTTAGAAGAAAGAAAATCACTGGTTCTGACACAATTGAAAAAATACTATGGAAGTAGAATAGATAATTACATCTCTTATAGCGAAAAAGTATGGCAGAAGGATCCCTTGACTTATACCCCTTACAGAACACCACTCCTTCCGCACCAGAATAATGGTCATCCTATATACAGACAATCTTACATGGGTGGAAGACTACATATTGCGGGTTCAGAAACTTCAGTTGCTTTTCCAGGCTATATGGACGGTGCGGTATCAAGCGCCATAGAAATTGCGCAGAGGATTAAAGAAAGTATAATGGACTCATCAAGCAGTTAAGCAATCCGAAATCAATAGTACCTCTTTCCTTCTTTTAAGCCGATGATGTAGGCATTCGGGTATTCGTCTTGTAAGTAAGACTTAAGAAACTTATCGGCCTCCTCTCTTTTCTTAAATGCGCCTATGGTATAGAGTAATTCCTTATTTACCCCTTTGAAAACTTCGACGTTCTCGTGCTTCTTGAATATGGAATGTTCCTTAGGCAGAGGCTGGTATGTAAAATGGACAACAATGGCATGTACTCCTCCTGGCATATCATAATCAGAAGGTTCTAGCGCTGCTGTTTTTTCAGTCACTTCTTCTCCAGCTTTTTCGTCAACGACTTCAGCAACTTCTTTTACTCCATCCATTACAGTCGTTTTATCAGCACCCATAGTTTCCTTAGCTTCTGACATTTCCACTGTCTTTTCTTGTTCTACCTCCGTTGCCTTAGTAAGTGATTCTTTTGCCTCAGCTTCCATTTTCATTTTCTCAGCAGCTATTTTTTCAGCTTCTATTTCCTCGGTTCTCTTTTTCTCAGCCTCTAATTCTGCTTGACGCTCCATTGCTTCTAACTTATCTTGTTCAGCTTTCACTTTGGCTTCCTTTAAAGCAACAACTCTTGCCGCTTCTTTTTCCGCTTCCATTGCTTCTTTTTCAGCTTTTTCCTTGGCTGCATTTTCCATTTCTTCCTGCTTGCGTTCAGCTTCTAGACGCTTCATCTCTTCTTGCTTCTCTAGCTCTTCCTGCTTACGCTCGGCTTCCAGGCGCTTCATCTCTTCCCGCTGTTCCATTTCTTCTTTCAATCTCTTTTCTTCTGCTTCCTTCGCTTTTTTAGCAGCCCGCTGGTCAGCTTTAATTTTCTTAGGGTCAAAGTCCTCAAGTTCTATTTCCTCTGATACGACTTCTTTTTCTTTTACATCCTCATCAATTACAGGTTTATCCGGCTTCGCACCGATGGCATCTTCTAAGGATTCTCCATCGCTTACTTTTATTTGCTCTTGATTCATCAACTCTTGAAGTAGTTGATCCATCTGTTCTTGTTCCTTCAATTCAGCCAGTGACTTCTGAGCACCTTCAGAAGCTAGAGTCCCTATAATTTTAAGTTCACTTCTTCGATTCAAGGCATGTTGTTTTTCAGTACAATCAGCACTGTTGTTACAGCCGTTGACCAGTTTGGTTTCCCCATATCCACGAGCTACGATATTCCTTCTAGGAACATCACCATTGTTGATTAGGTAATTGACAGCAGATTGTGCTCGTCGCTCTGATAAATCCATATTCTTAGCTGATTTACCACGCGAATCTGTGTGCGAGCCCAACTCAAGCAGTAGGTCTGGGTTGTCTTTAAATATATTAATCACTTTATCTAGTTCAGCTATTGCTTCCTCCTTGAGGGTCGCCTTACCGTAGTCATAGTATAGGTTATTGATAGGAAAAGTCTTTCCTTC
>CAZFJO010000019.1:0-7356 GCA_964518915.1 uncultured Saprospiraceae bacterium | reverse complement strand
GGGTCGCCTTACCGTAGTCATAGTATAGGTTATTGATAGGAAAAGTCTTTCCTTCGACCACTTTTTCTAATTCGACGTTGGCAAGAAGGTTCCCCATATTGTTCCCTTCCGTAAGATTGTCAGCCACACCCGGTTCCACCTTCCCTACTCCTTCGAAGCATAATATGCATCCTTTTACATTGACGAATGCTTCCATCCGCTTAGCCAGATAGCCTTTTTTCCTAACCAGAATGGTGTAGTGATTTCCTTTAGTCATCACTAGATTAAAATCTGGATCAGGATGATCCTTTAGTATAAGGGCTTCTTCTTTCTTCGTGTTGTTATACACCTCAATAAGAGCACCTCGGATGGCATCCACGGGCGTATTGATATCGTCTCTCTGTTCTGCTAGCGTAATTTCGAATGTATATCCAGGAGCGCGAAGCATCTCCATTTTTACGAATACCTTGTCGCCATCTTTTTTACCCACCGTGGAAACAGGAACCTCGATATCCTCAAAAACTTCTTTCCTACCTAACAGGATGAATTCACTTCCTGCTGGCAGTTCCAATGAAAAGAAACCATCATTATCTGTTACAGCATCGGCGATCGCAGTACCATCAGAAGCCATTGCTGATACGCCTACTCTATACAGGAAGCCACGATTCCCTTCTTGGTAGGCATATCCTTCTACTATGATTTGTGCTTGCGCAAATGAAGGTATTATCAGAAATATCGTAACTAAGACTCTAAAGACTCTTGTCATGTCGAGAAAATTTTATTTGAATCACAAATTAAAGTAAAATGTATACTCATAAAAGGATTGAAAGCAATTACATGCTTATGACGGTAAAATCTATAGAAGTTACATAAGAAAGTTGCATTCCAGACTAGGAAATGACAAAGAAGGTACGGTTGATAGGAATACTCGCTGAGAAGAGCAATAATAGATTAACGTTATTCCTGATTTTATATTGTGTCCAAATTTTACAAAAAGCGACTTTTTTTTAAAAAAAATACAATTCCCGCATAAGATCTATAGATGGCCATAAAACAAGCGCTTATGGGACCCCTTGCGCGGATACCCAATAAAGAAAGGATTGTCGGATTGAATGCAAGTAGATTAGACCTTTTAATATTATACGTCTAACCCTGGATAATAGGTCAGAAAATCCTTTTAATCAATTTCAACCTATGAGAATACTTCTTCGTATCAACATTGTAAATTCCATAATGGTCAAGCAAGTCTATCCTCACCCTACCAGAGGCGTGAATGATCTTACCATCTTCTAGCACAATGCCTACGTGAGTGATGCGCCCTTCTTCATTATCGAAAAAAGCAAGGTCTCCCATAACCGCAGTAGAAACGAAATCTACCAGTTCACCATGTTCTGCCTGCTGGTAAGCATCTCTAGGAAGCACAATCCCAAAAAACTTAAAAACGACTTGAACATAGCCACTGCAATCGATTCCGAAGGGTGATCTACCTCCCCAGAGATATGGAGCGTGTAGATACTTCATAGCTATTTTAGAGAAGATCTCATGCTTCATACCTGCATTGCTGCCGCCATACACTTGACCGCTGTATCGAAACTTCTTTTTATTGACCGAGAACGAAATCCCATCAAAACCCGGCAGACTAGACCCCAACAAGATGGGAATATGAAAATCGTCGTGGACGGCAGATTGAGCGAGATCGAGAGTAACCGCCGCATTCTTCTTCAATTTCTTAAAATCGGATTCACTTAATTTCTCTAGCTGCTTACTATCTACCCATCCTTCATATCCATCATAATCACATATTATCCGTGTCCATGAATTGTGTTTCTGGGTGACTAAGTGGACCAATTCACCGAAAAGAACCTGAGAAATCATTTCTGACTTATCACTCGGCTTCAGACGCACAGGAATGCAACTCTGCAAGCAGATGGCATGTATATTTCTCTTCTTGTACGACTTTTTCGACATTTCAGCTAATTAATCTGAAGGCGAAAAATAGGAAAACTTATCTGTTTACATATCATATGAATTAACTATCCTAAATGAATATTAAGTTTTACGCTGAAATATAAATTTAGAATGCCGCATATTTTACTATCCTCGATAGTTGATCAGAATATTGTAACATCAAAACAAATTAAGATCGTCTTGATTTTGGTTCAATTCCTAAAGCTTACTCACTTCTATTTTAAGGCCTAACCTATATTGTTATGATTATTGAAAGTGCTATAAAACGCTGCCTTATAAGTACGACCAATAGGAATTGTCTTTCCCTCTAAGGATATCTTATTGCCAGAAGTAGAAGCTATCCGTTCCATATTGACAATAAAAGATCGATGACATCTACTAAAAGGCAATGCTGACAATTTTTTCTCCCAATTATGCAGGCTATCTAATATAAGAATATGTTGCTCTGACGTAACGACCCGTACGTAGTCAACTTCTGATTTCAAATAATGAATGTCTTCTGAATTTACCTTATGCATTGTTTTATCAGCATATAAAATGAAATTGCTAGAAAGATTTTTGTGCTTCTTCAATTCTTGCTGGTCAACTATTCTATTAACGGATTTTAAAAATCTGTCGTAAGAAAAGGGCTTAAGCAAGTAGTCAAGTACGGCTACCTCAAATGCATCTAAAGCATAGTCAGAAAAAGCAGTTGTCACGACTACTTCTGGTGGATTAGACAAGGTTTTCAAATAACTTAAACCATCCAGTTCTGGCAGTTGTATGTCAAGAAATAATACATCTGCTTCTGTCAATACTGTAGATGGAATATCTAGTCCGCTTTCATAAGTCCCTATATTATTAAGGATGTCGGTTCTATCAATATAGCTATTGAGGACCTCAATAGCCGATTTCTCATCTTCTAAAATCAAACAGTTAATCACAGCGATATTTCAAGATTTACAGTATAAGTTTTCTTCGTATTCTCAATATTCAGAGAATGTCTTTTAGGGTATATCAATCGCAACCTTTCGGCTGAATTTTCATTTCCTATTCCACTTTCTTTCCATGCTATTTCGATTGCTTTCTCACTTTCCTGTTCAACCGGGTTCTTACAATGAAACGAAAATAGAGCATTAATAAGTTGGACTTTTATGGTTATTAAATGATTTCCACCCTTGAGTATACTCGTGTATTTAAAAGCATTCTCGACGAACCCTATCAACAATAAGGGGGAAATCTGAATGTTATAATCATCTATGTTTTCTGAATAATCAACAATCACCTTAGTTGAAAGTCTTTCTTTCTGTAGATCTACATAGTCACGCATGTGTTGTAGCTCCTGCTCTAGCGTTACCTTCGTTTTCTGACCTTCATGCATTAAGTACCTAAAACTATCAGATAACTTCAATATCAATTCTGGCGTTTTATCATCTTTCTTGAGTGCATTAGCATATATCGTATTGAGGGTGTTGAATAAGAAGTGGGGATTCACTCTTGCTTTTAACAGGTTCAATTCTGACTGTTGCTTTTCCTTAATAAGTTTATCTATTTCTACTTGTTTCTTATAGGTAGTCTTAACGGTATAGATGGTAAAAAACACTAAAGCAAAACTAATATAGGTCAATGAGTTAGCGGTAAAATGCAACCAAAAGTGTGTGTCGCCTGGATGAAATAAATGATCTATGTACTCATAGAGTATGATGTTACAGATAAAGCCGATTATCAATAATGGCAGGTGTTTCCCTTTATTCGTTTTAGGGTAGAACCAGAAATAACATAAATAGGATATGGTCATTTTAAAAAATAAAGAATTCAATTCATGTAGAAATGACATAGGATATCCGCCTTCTTTTCCTATATATTTTACGTAGGGATAAAACAAGACCATACACCACAATAAAACATGAAAAAGTGGCTCTCTCCTTATAAATTGTTGATATATATTCGGTTCGTTTTCTTCCAAGTTCCTTTTACATTTTATTCTGAAAATACTACTAAATTTCTGAAAGCGGCTTTCGCAAAAATGACTTCATCGCTGTTGCTCCCACTGATCCGAAAAATTAATTGCCCTGAACTCAATGGACTACAATCAACTACATCAAATATTAAATCATCATTCAATTTAAACCAAAGTCGCTCCCCCACTTTACCAATTTCCACATCATACCACTTTCCGATCTCAGTTATATTATCAGATAAGGTATTATGAAACCCCTTGGATCGAGGTGATAGGTTTTTATAAAAAAAGGGTTTATATCCATGAGACGCATTATTGAATGTCAAATTATAATGTTGCAACGTACTACGCCAGTTCCATATTTCTCTCCCTGAGCTATTTTCTGGTGGAAGGGTTAATTGACCTTCTTGTTGTATATCTAAGACAGAAAACAATGTAATGAGAACAGAGGATGTTGATATGGCCTTAACCTGATACTTTATAATTACATCTCCATGATAAACTTTTGGGTTTATTAGAAAAAAACCATTGGAACCTGCTGTTTCTTCTACGACAATCGAATTGTCTTCTATAGTTCTTTTTCCGATATCGAGTGTCTGCCATTCCATCATCTCTTCTGCAGTTATAATCTCTTTCTTGAGGCTATCTTGAGCATTTATATTGGTAAAATGGAAGGCCAAAAAGATCAAGTTTAAAAGTACGTACATTTTCATTTTTACTGATTTTATTTTAGTCTGTTGCTCCACCATGTTCATAATTTCTCTTTTTTCTTTTCCTTGTCTTATTACTTTTTTGAAATAGCTTATAATTGACATTTAGTATAAAGCCAAATGTCTGAGACTGGAATCGCCAGATTTCTCTTTGTTCGACATTTTCTGTTTTTGTGTTTCGATGCATTAAATTATTATCAAGCACATCGGTAATTCTCAGATTAGCTGTTAATCTATTATCTAGCATCTTTATACGCACAGCCCAATCTAGTCGACTCCTAGGTTCAATAAAGTTAAATTCTCGTTGATCCTTAAATGAATATCGATAGGTGATATCTGAGGAAATAGAGTTACTAATATTAAAGGTGTTCTTAACAAGGATAGAAGAAGAATGTAATCTATCCCAAGTAAGGAATACATCTTGGTTTAGGTCGGAATAATAATAATTATAGGACAGTTGTGAATTCCAGAAATCACTTATATCGGCTTTGATTTGAGTTTCAATGCCATAGGCATTTTTACTTCCCACGTTATCGAAGCCTATAGATTGAACTCCTTGCTCATCGAAATCATATAACCATACAATTATGTTATTATGATATCTATAAAATAAAGTACTACTGAAGCTTACCTTATCCATGATACGTTGAAAATTCAATTCAATGTTATCGCTATATTCTGGCTCAAGAACGGGATTAGCTATCCATTGAAAATATTGATTTCTAGATTGGAAAGGGTTGATATGATGGAAGTTAGGTCTAGATATTCTCCTACTATACCCTACATTGATCGTATTACGCTCATTATTATTAAAGGTTATATGGAAGAAAGGAAAAAAGTCTGAAAAATTAAGCTCAGTGACTGAATTATCTATAGTGTTAACTCCGTCAGCATAGAAATGCTCATATCTTAAACCTACTTGCCCCTTGATAGATTTATAGTTATAATTAAACTGAGTAAAGATGCTTTTAATATTTTCCGAATAGTCAAATGAATTGAATTCTTCCGCAGAATCAATAGCATCTGTATATAATGTACTATTTAATACCCTCCGATTCCATGAGGTTCCAGCTTCGAGGAGCATCTGATCACTTATAGGTAAGGCATAATCCAATGCAAAATCTTGTAGAACATTCTCGTTATTACGTTCCTCCTCAAACAAAAATATGTCTTCTTCAAAATCTATAGCCGGAAGGTCATTATTGTTGCGTGAGTAGTTGTAGTCAACTTCTAAAAAATGACCATCCCTGTCAAAGGATCTACGGTAATTGGTGTTAAAAATCGAGGTCTGATGTGTATGGGAAGAATTCCTTGTGTATATGTAATCGTCTCTATCTGATACTTCTGTATAGAAAGTATTGTTGAAAAAACTATGATAATCATGTGTGTAATAATGATCAATGGACAATTCATTCTGTGCGTCTAACAATAGATCAAAACCGACATTGTAATTCCCTATTTCCCCATTAAAATCATGAGGTGTGAATAAGGTTCTCATAAATCCATCCTCACGCGACTGGTGTATACGTTGTTCACTATCCATGTCACGCTTAGCGAAAGATGCATTGTATCTAAAGTTTAATATGCCGGTTTTATAATTGCCGTCTATACCATAATTGTATCTTTTCGTACCTATCGCAGCATTCAGGTTTAGGTTCAATCCATTCTCAAGATTCCTCTTTAAAATTATGTTGATTATCCCAGATAGACCACTTGCCTGATATTTCGCAGAAGGGGAAGTTATGATTTCGATTCGATCTACTGAAGAAGTTGGGATCTGCGCTAATATTTCTGAAGCCGCTAACGACGATGGTTTTCCATTAACTAACAACCGCACATTGTTGTCTCCTCTTAAAGAAATATTTCCTGTTCCTAAATCAGAATTAATTTCTGGAATCTGATCGATCGCTTCGAGCACATTGATGCCAGCTTGTTGAAGATCTGCACCTAGATTTACGACCTTCCTATCAATAAGAAATTGTGTCGTTGTCTTTTGAGCATTTATGGTTACTTCATCAAGAAAATTTACTTCAGGTTCCAGCTCAATAACAATATTTACTGGATCGTCAATGTCTGTTTTATAAAGTAGAAATGTTTTATATCCTAAACTACTGACTCTTAAATGTGTAACCGCTTGACTAAGATTAATACTGAATCGTCCCGATCCATCTGCTGAAACTCCATCTACAAGTAATGAATCTATGTACGTTGCAATGGTTGTGAACGGAATCTCATCTTGAGTTTCGGTATCTATCACCAAGCCTTTACATAAAAATGAAGATTGCGAAACAACTGAAGTAAAGTTGAAAAGAACAAGTATTATCCACCATGATTTAGATTGCATATGTATTTCATTTGCATTCAAATCTGCGGTAAAAAGTAATAAGATGTTGCTTTATTCTGTGAGTGTCGGAATATGATCTGTTAACGACACATAAACTATTTAATCAAGGCTGGATTACCTGAATTTAATCACAGATTTTGCTCAATTCTCTCAGACCAATAGGACAAAAAGAATAATATTAAATGGTTTCTACCAGGTTGCTTGAAAATGTATATCTGAGTATCAGATCAACAGATGTGAAACTTAATGCATCAGTTGAGTTGTCAGATTATCTAGCGATAATCACTATAATATCTAGAAGGCGGGAATCTATGAATCCCATTCTTCATGTCGACATGTAACTGTATATCAGATAACTAATCGATAAGAATTGTTACATTTTTTTACTCTTCTACAATCTGTATATAGTTTCCGCA
>CAZFJO010000018.1:0-24392 GCA_964518915.1 uncultured Saprospiraceae bacterium | reverse complement strand
TAAGTGCACTGATATATGTACTACCTAGTCCAATCCTAAAGAAGCAACTCTATTTTCTATGGAAAAGTTACCATTAAAATTGACTTTTGTAAAACATTAAGGATATGTCATGCGCATATATGACCTCACTTTAAGTTAAACTGGAGTTTAGCAAGGTTACTATAAGCACCATCCTTTACTTCTGATAACTCTAGATGAGTTCCTTGTTCAATGATTTTTCCATCTTCTAGTACATAGATTCGATCTACATCCTTTATGGTGGATAATCGATGGGCAATAATAATAGAAGTTCTTCCTATGAGTAATTCATCAAGAGCAGATTGCACCACCTTTTCTGATTCAGCATCTAGAGAAGAGGTTGCTTCATCTAGGATAAGTATAGCTGGATTTCTTAAGATTGCTCTTGCAATAGCTACCCGCTGCCTCTGCCCGCCAGATAGTTTTACGCCTCTATCCCCTACTATTGTATCGAATCCCTCCGGAAATGAGTTTATAAATTGTAAGCAGTTGCTTCTCCTTGCCGCATCTTCTAATTCTTCTTGCGAGGCATCCGGTTTTCCATATAGAATATTCTCCCTGATCGACCCTCCGAACAAGATGACTTCCTGAGGAACAATTCCGATATTCCGTCTGTATGCCGTCAAATTGTAATCGTCCAGTGACTTCCCATCCACTTTTATATCACCTTGGTCCGTCTCATAAAACTTCATCAAGAGTTGTACAATGGTTGATTTTCCAGCTCCACTCTGCCCGACTAGGGCTACCTTTTCTCCTTTGGATATATTCATGTTGATCCCACGCAGTACAGGAATATCCTTACGAGTAGGATATGAAAAATGAATGTTATCGAATTGGACATCCCCTCTGATGGCAAGCGGCATATCCCGAGATGCATCTTCAATATCAATTTCCGTATCGCTCTGCAGTATGTCTACAATTCTTTCCGTCGCTCCTACCGCTTGAGCCAGACTGGTATACAACGACCCGAATGATGCAATCGCTCCACCGAGAACACCTGTATATATAATAAAAGTAAACAAGTCACCAGAAGCCATGTCTCCCGATTGTACCATCATGGCTCCCCTCCATAATATAAAGAATATACCACCGAATAGAATGGTAATTATAAATATGAAAAACAGCCCTCTGACTCTGGCAAACTTCAATGAAATCGCCACAATCTTGTCAACCGAGCCTGCATATCGGATGGATTCGTACCACTCATTGGCAAACGATTTAACCGCACTGAAAGATTGAAATGTTTCTTCAACGATTGTATTCGTAGCTGCCAGCTGATCTTGTCTCTTTCTGGATAACTTACGTATGTATCTTCCGAATACCATGGCCAGTATCACAATGGCAGGAAAAGTAAGCAACATGATCAATGAAAGTCGGGGCGTAAGAACAGCAATGAATATAATCCCAGCAACCATAATAACTACCTGCCGTAGAAACTCCGCCAGTGTTATCGAAAAAGCACTCTGCAATTGTTCTACATCAGTGGTGATTCTAGAGGTAAGTTCGCCGATCCTTCTTTCCTCAAAAAAAGTAATGTTCTGGGAGATCATCTTCTTATATAGGTCTTTTCGTAGATCTGCCATTCCTTTTTCTGAAACTATGGCGAAAAATATGACTCTAAAATAAGCCAGTATTCCTTGAGCAAATAAGATGGCAAGAAATACCCAGCCATAATCTTTTACTTCTAAGTCCATCCATTTTTTAGCTCCTGTTGCTGTATTAGCCATTTCTCCTGGCAATCGTAAGAGTGCAAGAAATATCAGACTTCCCAAGACTAAAAAGACCATACCTGTTATAAAGTATCCCAAGTAAGGCTTTATGTAAGAAAATACTTGAACTGTCTTGCCTAAGTTGTCTTTGGTAAGTTTTACTTTCTCCCCATTGTTACGCAATCTACGCGCCATATAATCTATTTTATCGCGAAGATACATCTATTATCCACGAGCGTATATCATCGAAATGTAAAATGATCATCCACTTAGTGTTTCTAAAAAAGTATCTGAACAGTAGAATTGTACTAAATTGCCAATACTATGATAAAAAACGAGTCAAGGAAAGAGGAAATCATCCGTATCTCCGCCAGCCTTTTTAAAAAGAAAGGATACAGTGCAGTTACTATGAGGGACATCGCGCAGGAACTGGGTATCAAGGCAGCAAGTCTCTACAATCATATAAAATCAAAGCAAGAGATTCTTATCGAAATAATCCTATCCCTAGCTGAGGAGTTCACAGAAGGAATGGAAAAAATCTATAGCCTAGATCTTTCTACAGTAGACAAGATGAAAAACATCATCATTCTACATGTCGACATCAGTTCTAGAAATACGGACGCCATGGCTTCCCTCAATGCTGACTGGATGCATCTAGAAGAGAAACTAGAATATTACTTACAGTTGCGTACAGATTATGAAGATAAATTCAGACGGATTATTAAAACAGGTATAAAAAAAGGGGAAGTCATAGACATTGATCCTGACATCATATTGTTCTCCATTTTATCCACCTTGCGTTCCCTCTACCTATGGATTCCTAGGAAAGAATTCTTGCATAAGGAAGACTTATCAGATCACTTGAGTAAGGTGATGCTAGAGGGAATAAGAAATCCTTAATATTTAGGGACTTGCTTTATTAACTAACATTTGTTAGTTTTGTAATCATATGCAACAAGGAAGAACCATTACTGTCAAGAGTGTAGAAAAACTAACCGCTGATTCGGTTTCTATCCATCTGGATATTCCATCAGAATTAAAAGAAGCATACGCATATACACATGGGCAGTACATAACCCTAGAAGCCAGCATAGATGGTAAGCTTATTCGCCGATCTTATTCCCTATACACCAGTCCGAGTGAGGGCAGCTGGAAAGTGGCTGTAAAACGTATTCCAGGCGGGGTTTTCTCCACCTTCGCGGTTGAAACCTTAAAGGCTGGAGATGCGCTGACCGTTTTTCCACCTGATGGAAACTTCTACATTCCGATTGATGATACTAAGGAGAAAAATTATGCGGCATTCGCTGCTGGAAGTGGAATAACACCCATTCTGTCCATCATGAAATCTCACCTACTAGGAGAATCAGAAAGCCACTTTAAATTATTTCTGCTTAATCGATCTGTCTCCAGCATTATCTTGAGGGAAGAAATAGAAGGTCTTAAAAACGCTTTTCTGACTAGGTCTGAAATAATATATTTTCTTACCAGACAACAGAGACAGAACCCATTATTCAACGGACGGTTTACACCAGAGAAAATCACCCAGCTATCGGAGCAATTTTTCGATCCGAAGCAGACAGATGCTTTCTTCTTATGTGGACCACAAGAAATGGTGATGACCATACAGGATACCCTTACACAGATGGGCGTACCTAAGGAAAAGATTCATTCAGAACTATTCTTCACCATTGAAAACGGTGAAACGAAAAAAGAGATTCAAGAAATCCTAGAACATAGATCTGATGTTTCTACCATCCACGTTATAGCCGGAGAAAGGAAGATGGAAGTTCCTATGAGTAAATCCCAGGAGAGCATCCTCGATGCGGCCTTGGATTATCAGGCCGATCTACCGTATGCTTGTAAAGGTGGCGTCTGCTGTACTTGTAAAGCTAAACTGGTAGAAGGTGAAGTACAAATGAAATTAAACTACGGACTTGAGGACCATGAAGTTGAGGCAGGTTTTATACTAACTTGTCAAGCCATACCGATTACAGAATCGGTAACCGTAGATTTCGATATATAATTATTATATTCTTGCTAAATAGATGAACCATGAAATTGCAGAATTTAGAATCACGCTTTCAGGATAAGATTGATCAAGACATCAAGATCGAACCTAAAGATTGGATGCCTGAAAAATACCGTAAAACACACATCCGTCAGATATCTCAGCACGCCCATTCAGAGATTGTAGGCATGCTGCCGGAAGGAAACTGGATCAGTAGAGCTCCATCGTTGAGACGAAAGGTGGCACTACTTGCTAAGGTACAAGATGAGGCAGGGCATGGTTTATATCTATACAGTGCATGCGAGACACTAGGTATCTCTCGGGATGAGTTAACGGAGCAACTCCGCACTGGAAAAGCTAAATACTCAAGCATATTTAACTACCCTACCCTGACATGGGCAGATATCGGTGCCATAGGATGGCTGGTTGATGGCGCGGCAATTATCAATCAAGTTCCTCTGCAGAATACGTCTTATGGCCCATATGCCAGAGCAATGGTAAGGGTATGTAAAGAAGAAAGTTTCCACCAGAGACAAGGTTTCGAGATCATGACCACGCTGGCCAGAGGTACAGAAGACCAGAAGGAAATGGCCCAGGATGCACTTAATCGATGGTGGTGGCCATCTCTGATGATGTTCGGTCCAGCGGATAAAGATTCTACACATACTGCCCAGTCTATGAAATGGAAACTTAAGCGTAAGACGAACGATGAACTGAGACAACAATTCGTAGATCAGACTGTCCCACAAGCAGAACTCATCGGCCTTACAATTCCTGATTCCGACTTGAAATGGAACGAAGAAACCAAGGAATATGATTTCGGAGAAATCAACTGGGAAGAATTCTGGCAAGTTGTAAAAGGACATGGACCTTGTAATAAGGATAGAATCGCAGCAAGAATAAAAGCACATGAAGAAGGCGCATGGGTAAGAGAAGGAGCCATGGCTCATGCAGAAAAGAAAAAGTCATCATCCAGAAAAATAGCATCGTAAGTATGGACACTAAAAATCAATGGCCTCTATGGGAGGTATTCATAAGAAGTAAAAATGGACTTGAGCACAGACATTGTGGAAGCTTACATGCAGCAGATTCAAGTATGGCTTTAGAAAATGCACGTGACGTCTATACTAGGCGCATGGAAGGGATCAGTATATGGGTTGTAGAGTCTGTTCATATAACAGCAAGCCAATCCAGCGAATCACAAGAACTTTTCGATCCTGCTCATGATAAGGTCTATCGACATCCGACATTTTACCATTTGCCGGAAGGCGTAAAACATATGTAAGATGGATCATAACCTATATGCATATATTCTTACCATTGCAGACAACAACTTGATTCTCGGTCAGCGACTATCAGATCTCTGCGGACATGGACCTACCCTCGAAACAGATATCGCCTGCACGAATATTGCACTTGACTTACTCGGCCAGTCTAGATCGTATTATCAGTATGCCGCAGAAGTAGAAGGAGCAGGAAGAACAGAGGACGATCTTGCCATGTTGAGGAAAGAAAGAGAATACCTTAACGCCCTACTCGTCGAGCAACCTAATGCTGACTTCGGAATGATTATTATGAGACAATACCTCTACGATGTATATCACTTCCATTTATTGCAAGGACTTCAATCTAGTTCTGATGAAAGAATAAAAGCCATAGCCGATAAAGCCATAAAGGAAGTGAGTTACCACAAGCGTTTCTCTGGAGACTGGGTTATACGGCTCGGGGATGGTACTGCAGTAAGTCAAGAAAAAATGCAGAACGCGCTGGATACCTTATGGAGGTATACGAAGGAGTTTTTCCTCCCTAACCAAGCAGAAGAAAGTCAGAAAGATGCGGGTATTGCTCCCGACCTTCATTCTATAGAAGAGACCTATTACAAGGAAGTTAAAGTTTGTATGGAAATAGCAACATTAACTGTTCCAGATCAAGTTTATTTTCAGAAAGGCGGCAAGGAAGGTATACACTCAGAACACATGGGATATCTGCTTTCTGATTTACAGTATATGCAACGTACTTATCCTCATATGGAATGGTAGTAAAAGACAGATCCGACATATCAGATCACATTTATTCTCTACTCAGAGAAGTGCATGACCCCGAGATCCCTGTATTGTCTATAATGGACATGGGTGTTGTAAGAAATGTAGCATTCACAGACAACATATGGATTATAACCATTACGCCCACCTACTCTGGATGCCCAGCTATGGATGTAATGGCTGTTGACATCAAGGAAAAACTAGAACAATCTGGTTACCAGTGCCAAGTGAATCTCTCCTTATCGCCTGCCTGGAATACAGACTGGATTACAGATTCAGGAAGACAGGCCTTACAAGATTATGGTATTGTTCCTCCCATGGATGCCGCTGCAGATAAGTCAGCCTTACTAGGAGGAGAACGGGTTGTTCCTTGCCCCAGATGCAACAGCACAGAAACGAAGATGATCAGCCAGTTTGGTTCAACTGCTTGCAAGGCACTGTTCCAGTGTACGTCTTGTTTAGAACCTTTCGATTACTTTAAATGCCTAAAATAAATTAGATGAAATCTATTCTTGTCCATATTGAAAATCATGTTGCCTATATTAAATTAAACAGGCCACAAGCGTTCAATAGTTTTAATAGAGAAATGGCTTTTTCTCTACAAAAATGTTTAGACAATTGCAGCAGCGATCCAGATGTAAGAGTCATCCTTCTCTCTGGAGAAGGTAGAGCATTCTGCGCAGGACAAGATCTCAATGAGGTTACGGATCAATTACAGAATCCAGGCTTTCAGAAAATCCTCGAAGAACATTACAATCCGATAATTAAAAGAATCAGAAAAATAAGCAAACCCATAATTGCGGCTGTAAATGGGGTCGCAGCTGGTGCCGGAGCTAACATAGCTCTAGCTTGCGATATCATACTCGCTTCTGAAAAAGCGTCATTCATTCAAGCGTTCAGTAAGATCGGATTGGTACCTGACAGTGGAGGCAGTTTCTTCTTGCCTAGATTGATAGGGTTTCATAGAGCCATGGCGCTGATGATGACGGGAGATAAAGTAGATGCAACAGAAGCTCAGCGGATGGGTATGGTATATAAAATTTTCAGTTTAGATACTTTCTCTGAGGAAACACGGTCTTTCGCAGAAAGGATGGCAACCTTGCCTCCGATAGGGCTATCAAGGACCAAACAATTAATGAATGAAACGTACAATAACGCTTTATCAGAACAACTTGAACTAGAATCACACCACCAGATTGCTGCGAGTCAGACAGAAGATTATGCAGAAGGGGTAAATGCATTTCTAGAAAAAAGAAAACCTACATTCCGTGGAAAATAAAATGAAAGTAAGTGTTATAGGAGCAGGGACCATGGGGCAAGGCATAGCTCAGATTGCCGCTACACAAGGCTGTATGGTAGAACTTATAGATCGATCTGAAGAAGCACTCCTTGCAAGTGAAAAAAAGCTTGCTAAAATCCTTGCTAGATTAATTGAGAAAGAAAGAATTACTCCAGAAAAAGCTGAATCTATAAAGAACAATATACATAGAGGCACTAGTCTCGACTCGGTAGAAGGCAGTAATCTGGTTATAGAAGCAATCATTGAAAATCTAGAAATAAAAAAATCTCTTTTTCAAGAATTAGAATCTCGGCTTAGTCCGGAAGCCATCCTAGCGACCAATACTTCCTCCCTTTCTGTAACCTCCATTGCCTCTGCACTGGAGCATCCAGAAAGATGCATAGGAATACATTTTTTCAACCCAGCGCCGGTTATGAAATTGGTTGAGGTCATTCCCGCTATTCAGACAAGAGAGGAAATTACAACACAGGTTCTCAACCTTATTACTTCATGGAATAAAACAGTCGTTCAGGCCAAGGATACACCAGGGTTCATCGTTAATAGGATTGCCCGACCTTTTTATAGTGAAGCCATACGCATCTATGAAGAAGGAATAGCAGACATTGCATCTATTGATCTCGCCATGACTGAGATAGGTGGATTCAGAATGGGTCCCTTTTCACTCATGGATTTTATAGGTCATGATGTCAATTATGCTGTAACAGAAAGTGTGTGGAAGGCATTCTACTATGACCCTAGATACAAGCCAGCTTTCAGCCAGCTCCGCCTTGTAGAAGCAGGTTTTCTAGGAAGAAAATCTGGAAGAGGATTTTTAGATTACAGAGAAGGATCACCTCTTATAAAGTCGAGTATAAGTACAGAAAAAAGTAAAGAAATTGTTGATAGAATAGTTGCTATGCTGATCAATGAAGCAGCAGATGCCCTACACCTAGGAATCGCTACTGCAGCAGATATTGAAAAAGCAATGACGAAAGGAGTCAACTATCCACAAGGTTTATTGTCATGGGCGGATATGTGGGGCATTAAAAAATGTGTTCTTAAGATGGATGAGTTATACGATCATTATCATGAAGACAGATATCGTTGCTCTCCTCTCTTAAGATCTATGCTTCGTAGAGAAGAAAAATTTCTATCATGAATCCGCTTGAGATCACACATAGAATGTATGATGACGATGCCTTCAGCCAGTGGCTAGGAATAGAAGTAATAGAAGCCAGTGAGAAACAGTGTGTACTTACTATGGTCGTTCGGTCAGAAATGTTGAATGGATTTAAAATCGCACATGGTGCGATAACGTATGCACTAGCAGATTCTGCACTGGCATTCGTCAGTAATGGAACAGGTAGACATGCAGTATCGATTCACACATCGATAGACCATCATCTTGCAGTAGAAAAAGGGGATGTTCTCACGGCAACAGCCACACCGGTTAACATAGGCCATAAGGTGGCTCATTATGAAGTAAGCATAACTAGAAATATAGATCGGGTTGCAAGTTTCAGAGGAATGGTATACCGCAAATCACAAGAATGGAAATAATAATAAAACAGTAGACAGATGCAGAAACTGGAAAATTATATAAAAGGACAATGGGTAACTGGAGAAGGTGAAGGATCACCACTCATCAACTCTGTTAATGGGGCAATCATAGGATTATCCGATACCAAGGGAATAGACTTTACTTCTGTTCTCGACTATGGAAGAAAAGTAGGAAATCCAGTATTAAGAAAAATGACCTTCCACGAACGTGGGATCATGCTTAAAAAACTGGCCCTCTATCTCACTAAACGTAAAGAAGAATTTTACCCCATCAGTTATCAGACGGGAGCGACAAGGGCCGATAGCTGGATAGATATAGAAGGTGGATTCGGTAACCTTTTTTCTAATGCTTCCCTGAGAAGAAATTTTCCTAACCGACCTTTTCATGTAGAAGGAGATCTAGTAGATATATCTAGAGGTGGAGATTTCGCGGCACATCATATCATGGTACCCAAGCGTGGTGTAGCGGTCCACATCAATGCTTACAATTTCCCTATATGGGGTATGCTAGAAAAGTGTGCGGTCAACTGGATGGCGGGTGTACCGGCCGTCGTCAAGCCAGCAACTTCTACATCCTATCTTACGCAAGCGGTCGTTAAGGCCATCGTCGAATCTGGAATTCTACCGGAAGGTGCTATACAGTTAATCTGTGGATCGGCAAGGTCGATCTTAGATGGTGTAGAGAGTCAAGATATTGTTACATTCACTGGATCAGCAGATACAGGAAGGTTACTGAAATCTCACCCTAGGATTACCTCAGAAGCAGTTCCATTTAATATGGAAGCAGATTCATTAAATTGTTCTGTTCTCGGCCTAGATGCTGTTCCAGGCACCCCTGAGTACAACCTGTTTATTAAGGAAGTAAGAAAGGAGATGACCGTTAAGTGTGGTCAGAAGTGTACGGCTATAAGAAGAATTATCGTTCCAGAACATCTGGTGGAAGATGTACAGATCTCTCTAGGTAAAGCATTGCAGAAAGTCACCATAGGCAATCCCGAAACCAAGGGCGTAAGGATGGGTGCCTTAGCAAGTAAAGACCAGGTAGAAGAAGTTAAATCCAGGGTTGCCGAACTCAGTGCAACTGCGGAAATTGTCTATGGCAGCCTAGATGCTATCGACCTAGTAGAAGCGGATTTCAACGCTGGAGCATTCTTGAGTCCTATCTTATTGAGAGAGGACAATCCGATGATAAACACAGCCGTACATGATGTGGAAGCTTTCGGACCAGTGGCTACCTTGATGCCGTATTCTGACATTTCTGATGCGGTTACGCTTGCGCAAATGGGCAAAGGATCCTTATGTTGTTCCATCGCTACCTATGATGACGCTCTTGCCACTGACTTCGTAGTAGAAGCTGCCACACACCATGGAAGAATTCTGGTTATCAATAGAGAAAACGCTAAGCTGAGTACAGGTCATGGTTCTCCACTTCCTACACTGGTACATGGAGGCCCAGGTCGTGCAGGTGGTGGTGAAGAAATGGGTGGAATGAGAGGTGTAGAGCATTATCTACAACGATGCGCAATTCAAGGAACACCGACTACCCTATCTAAGATTACCGGCATCTACCAGCCGGGTGGAAAAGTAGAAGAAACACCACAGCACCCTTTTAAGTATTACTTCGAAGAAATAGAGCCTGGTATGTCTCTACTGACGCATAAGCGCACCATCACAGATTCAGATATTCAGAATTTCGCTAATCTTACTTGGGACGTATTTTACGCACATACAGACATTACATCGCTAGATGGAAGCATATTCGAGAAGCGCGCAGCGCATGGATACTTTCTCCTTGCAGCAGGAGCAGGGCTTTTCGTTCATCCAGCGAAGGGGCCTGTCGGTGCCAATTATGGACTGGAAGATTGTCGCTTTATCAGACCCATCTATCACAACGATACGATCCAAGTAAGGCTTACTTGTAAGGAAAAAGTAGAGCGAGATGTTAAAGGAAAAGAACACCCATCAGGTGTCGTCAAGTGGTATGAAGAAATCATAGATCAGGATGGAGAAGTTGTAGCTGTTGCAACCATTCTTACCTTAGTGCAGAAGAAGTCTCCATTCGCAGAAGTAACACATTCTTATGTACAAGAGAAATTGAATCAGCTCACTGAAAACCACCAAGCTGCGTGGGGATTGATGAGTCCACAACATATGGTAGAGCACTTAGATTTCTTTTCTAAGATGGGGCTAGAAGAAGTTCCTTCTCAAGTAGATACACCTGAAGAAAATCTTGAGAAATTTCAAGAAAGCTTATGGAATCACAGAGACATGCCTAAGAATTTTCAGCACAAGCTTCTCAGAAAAGGAGAAGTGGAAGACTTAAGATATGGTAGCCTACAAGAGGCTAAAGATGCGCTGCTTGAAACTTTAGAAAAAGAAAGAAATTTCTTCAAGGAAAATCCGGAAGGTACATTAATCAACTCCGTATTCGGAAGACTAGGAAGATACGAGTGGAGTCTGCTCAACAGAAAACATTTCGACCATCACTTCAGACAATTCGGCTTGATTGATTAATCGTATTCTGCGTTGAAGCGCACCCTTTAATGAAACCTATATATATGAAAATTCCTGAGTCTAAAATCCTATAAGAAATAATTAAATTGCAAATACAAAACCTCCGCTCTTATGAGTTCTGAAAATGGACATGTTATTAAATCAACACTCGATGGACTGTGTACCATAGAGTTTTATCATCCAGCCCACAATGCTCTACCTGGCAACCTTCTTGAATCATTGAGGACGTCCATATTAGATGCAGGCAAGGACGCAGACGTCCGTGTCATCTTGCTGAAAAGCGCAGGAGATCGCACCTTCTGTGCAGGAGCCAGTTTCAATGAATTGATTTCTATACAAGACGAAGAGACTGGTAAGAAATTCTTTTCAGGATTTGCCAATGTGATTAACGCCATCAGGTCTTGTGGTAAAATTGTTATCGGCAGGATTCAGGGCAAGGCAGTAGGTGGCGGTGTCGGTCTTGCCTCCGCAGTTGATTACTGTTTTGCAACGAAGTATGCTTCCGTAAAGCTGAGTGAACTAAACATCGGCATCGGTCCATTCGTTATCGGACCAGCAGTTTCTAGAAAGGTAGGATTGTCTGCTTTTTCTCAGATGGGTCTAGATGCCCAGACTTTCTACTCGGCAGAATGGGCCAGAGAAAAAGGCATGTATACCCATATCTATGAGTCTGCAGAATTAATGGACGCAGCCATCGCTGAATTTGCCATAAAACTGGCTAATTATAATCCCGAAGCTCTTATCGAAATGAAAAAAATGTTGTGGATTGGAACGGAAGACTGGGATGTTCTCCTTTCAGAAAGAGCATCGATATCAGGAAGATTGGTACTGTCAGAATTCACTAAAAACATGCTAGCGAAATATAGCAAGTAAATTTAGTTCCTTGTTCTGTGCTTATGAACCTGTATTCTATATAACTTATACATCCAAGAATTCTATTTCAGCAGCTTACCTAGGCCTGAGTTCAAGCAGTATTTAGCAAGCTGGATTATGACATTTCCTAGAGTGCAATATCATCAGTATTCATAATGATCAAGCTATAGTCTGCTAAAAAATAATTCCCAGCTCTGATATTCAATCTTCACAACCGCAGTGATCCGACATCCGTAAGCAATTGTCTAGCTGCTTCCTATTTCTCATCAAGAATCCTTGATATAAGCAATTAAAGGTTGTATATTTGTAATGTTAGCTAACAACTGTTAGTTAGCAATTAAAGAACCTTAACCCGTTGTGCATAAGCACAACATTACCAGATGATTGATACTTCAGACACTAAGTTGAAAAGAAGTTCGGAAGACGATATCCTTTTACAAGGGTATCGTCTATTATGCACGGCTAAAGCCATGACCGAACACTATGAAGAAAACTTTAAGAAAGTATCTAAATACGTCCACGCGACTGCCAGAGGTCACGAAGCTGCACAGATTGCTCTAGGCACCCAGCTATTACCACAAGACTATGTCTTTCCTTATTATAGAGACGATGCTATGCTCTTGTCGATCGGCATGAGACCATATGATCTGATGCTACAGCTTTTCGCTAAACGAGAAGATCCATTTTCAGGAGGTAGAACCTACTATTCTCATCCCAGTTTGAGAGACGACGACAAACCCAAGATTCCCCACCAGTCTTCAGCAACGGGTATGCAAGCCATACCGGCAACTGGAGTAGCTATGGGCTTCAGGTATAAAGAAAAAATGGGAATGGATCAATCTGAGCCTTCCCCTATATGTGTATGCTCGATAGGTGATGCAGCCATGACAGAAGGAGAAGTATCAGAAGCATTGCAGATGGCAGCACTGAAGCAACTCCCGATACTCTATTTTGTTCAAGACAATGAATGGGATATATCTGCCTATAAAGATGAAGTAAGGTCACAAAATGCAGAAGAATTTGCCGCTGGGTTCAGTGGCATCGAAGCCATAAGTATCGACGGAACAGATTATGAAACATCCTACAATAAATTAAAAGAAATAATTTCCATCATACGCGAAGAAAGAAGACCTTTCTTAGTCAGAATGGAAGTTCCTCTACTCAATCACCATACTTCTGGTGTAAGGATGGAATGGTACAGAGATGATCTTAGTGAAGCACAAGCCAGAGATCCTTATATTAAATTAAGGAACCTACTCCTAGAGAAAGGGTATAAGGGAAAGAAGCTAGAAAAAATTGAAGCAGCCGCTAGGAAAGTTGTAGTCAACGACTTTATCGAGGCAGAAAATGCAGAAGATCCTAGACCTGAAGACTTATTTACCCATGATTATGCGGAGACTTCGGTTCAGGTTGAGACAGGAACCAGAGAACCAGAAAATGGGGAGGCAACCGTTATGGTAGATAGCGCCTTGCACGCTATAGAAGAGATCATGAAGAAGGATCAAGGAGCCTTGCTCTATGGTCAAGATGTAGGAGGTAGACTAGGCGGCGTATTCAGAGAAGCGGCTACGCTTGCTCAGAAGTTCGGAAGTGACCGTGTGTTTAATACAGCCATACAAGAAGCATTTATAGTAGGTTCGACAGTGGGCATGAGTGCCGTCGGCTTGAAACCTATTGTAGAAGTACAATTTGCAGATTATATATGGCCTGGCTTGAATCAGCTTTTTTCTGAGGTCAGTAGATCGTGCTTCTTGTCTAATGGAAAGTGGCCAGTATCCATGATCTTACGCGTACCTACTGGTGCTTATGGCAGTGGAGGTCCTTATCATTCCTCTTCTGTAGAATCTGTTCTCACTGCCATCAAGGGCATCAAGATTGCATACCCTAGCAATGGAGCCGACCTCAAAGGGCTCATGAAAGCCGCACATCTAGACCCCAATCCTGTGGTATTTTTAGAGCACAAGGGCTTGTACTGGAGTAAGGTAAAAGGTACCGATGCTGCAAGATCGATAGAACCTGCAGAAGATTATATTCTGCCTTTCGGCAAATGTAAGGTTGTCCAGGAAGTTCAAGAAAGCAACGAAAATCGACTCACCATAATTACCTATGGCATGGGTGTACACTGGGCATTAAATGCAACCAAGGACATCAAGAAACAAGTAGAAATAATTGACTTAAGAACACTTGCGCCGCTTGATGAAAAAGGAATTATACAGTCTGTTACTAAGACCCATAGGTGCTTAGTAGTGACGGAAGAACCTAGTAGACATTCATATGCCCAAGCATTGAGTGGATGGATTCAAGAAAACTGCTTTACCTCATTAGAAGCTCCGGTCTCAGTCATCGGTAGTGAAAACATGCCAGCCATTCCACTGAATGAAATCCTCGAGAAAACCATGATTCCATCGGCTGAAAAAGTAAGGAAGAAAATCGATTACTTACTGGAATACTGATCCAGTTTCATAGATCCCGGTCAAATATATATTCTTACTTAGAAACTTATCAGTCATCTAAGTAAGAATATAGTTGTCTCAGAATAAGAGTGACTTCTCCTTAATTATGGAAAGCATCATTGTGGACAAGAGCCTTTCCGCACTGCGCACATGCTCCAGCTGCTCCAGCTCCACCGTCATGGCCATCGGCACATACATAGTGATATACACCTGCTGCGTTGGTTGCAGCACCTGTATTTGCTGGAGGTGTTATTGTTGTTCCTGGTGTAGCAGGAGGCGTAGTTGCTGGTTGATTATGATATGCTTGATTATGCACATACTCATTGCCACATGTTGGACAAGTTCCTTGAGCATCTCCACCACTTCCAGCACACCCATTAGCACAGTAATAGTGCTGAACATTCGTATTTACTCCACCGCCAGCAGCTGATGAAGGTACGGAAGGAACTGGGTCTGCAACTGTTTCAGGTACAGATGATTGTATCTCTGCTCTAGCATCATCCTTAGCTTTAGAACTTCCAGAAGAGCAATTAATTAATGTCATACAGCCGATTAGGGCAATTAGTAAAATACGCATATTATAGTTCTTTAATATTTAGCAAAATACATCTTTTTCTCTTTACCTCCTGCACAATTAGTGCCGATTCAGCCTGACTTGAGAATTACAAGACATTATTTCTTGTAAGAATGATACTTTTTGATCAATCCTTCGGTACTTGAATCGTGATTTCCTGGTGTAGATTCATCCTTTAATTCTGGCAATATCTCTACAGCCAGTTGCTTACCTAGCTGTACGCCCCACTGATCGAAACTGAATACATTCCATATATATCCCTGAACGAAAATTTTATGTTCATATAGTGCAATCAACTGTCCTAGGGTAAAAGGCGTGAGTTCTTTTAGGAGAAAACTATTGGTAGGTCTGTTCCCATCGAAGACTTTATATGGGGCAAGTCTTTCAATTTCTTCAGTCGACATACCTGATTCCTTAGCCTCTGATACAACTTCATCTAGCGTTTTACCATTCATCAAGGCTTCTGTCTGGGCTAGAAAATTAGCCAGTAATTTTTCATGGTGATCAAGTAGGTCGTGGTGTGCATTTGCGGAAGCGATAAAATCACACGGTATCAACTTACTACCCTGATGGATTAACTGATAGAAAGCGTGCTGACCATTGGTCCCAGGCTCACCCCAGATTACCGGACCTGTTTCATATCCTACCTGATGCCCTGCTCTATCTATACTCTTGCCATTGCTTTCCATATCCGCTTGCTGGAGGTAGGCAGGAAATCTATGTAGATACTGGTCATAAGGAAGGATGGCGTGGCTTTCCGCTTCGAAAAAATTATTGTACCATATGCCCAGCAGTCCCATTATAGCTGGAATATTCTCAGCGAATGGCGCCTTCTTAAAATGTTCGTCGATCTGATTGAGTCCCGCTCTCAATTCCTGAAAACGATCGAAACCTACAGCAAGAGCTATTGAAATTCCGATGGCCGAAGACAGACTGTATCGTCCACCGACCCACGACCAAAAACCGAATATATTTTCTTCCGCAACACCGAAAGCGCTTGCCTTCTCTATATTAGTAGACAAGGCTATAAAGTGCTTAGACAAATCTTCATTACTAGCCCCATGAGATTGAATCCAGGCCCTAGCCGTTTCCGCATTGGTCATTGTCTCTTGCGTAGTAAATGACTTAGAGGCCACGATGAACAAGGTGGTTTCTGGGTCTATCTTTTTTAAAGTCTCGTGTATATCTGCACCATCTACATTAGATATAAAATGGAGGCTGACATCTTTTTTATGGTATGGAGTAAGCGCTTCCGATACCATATATGGGCCTAAATCTGAGCCTCCGATTCCTATATTGACGACGTGTCTCAATTTCCTGCCAGTGTACCCTACAAGGTCACCATTATGAAACCGATCTACATAATCCTTCATCCTTGCTAGTATCTCTTGCACTACGGCATAGGTATCCGTTTCTCCTACTATGACGCCATCATCATTATCCTTCCTTAGCGCCGTATGCAATACAGCCCTGCTTTCTGTCTCGTTGATTTTATCCCCAGAGAACATCGCATCTATACCAGATCTTAGGTCTACTTCTTCTGCAAGCTCTATCAGCAGATCCAGCGTTGTTTCGTTTATTCTATTTTTAGAAAAATCGAAGAATAAGTCTCCTTGTTGCCTAGAAAATGATTCAAATCTATTTCTATCTTCTGCGAAGAATTCACGGAGGTGTTTCTCTCCGATATCCTTGAAGTGAGATTCTAGCTTTTCCCAAGCTTGAGTCGTCGTTGGGTTAATTTTTTTCAACATGCTGCGAAAATAGCATTCCGATTGATTTTTCCTTGAAGGAAGCGATTCAATAATTTACAAATTCACTTTTTTATAATATACCCGAGAGGCAGTATAATTAGAATATTACAATATTGAATACTTCATCGATAAGATGTCGCATCAATATGGGTACAGTTAAGAAGTATCCTTTCTGATCTACAGGCGATACATCTAAAATCACCGTCTTTACGATCCTGGACTTACATACTTCTTCTATACTGTCCACCTACTTTAAACAAGGCTTCCGTAATCTGACCCAATGTACATGTCTTCACTGCATCCATAAGTGCATGGAATACGTTCTCGTTGTGAATGGCTGCATGTTGCAACTGATTCAAGGATTGAGTAGTAGCATTCTTATGCAAGGTATGCAAGGCTTCCAGGTTGGTTATCTGAAGTTCTTTTTCATCTTCTGTCGACCGGATGACTTCTTCTGGCGTCACCGTGGGAGATCCTTCTGATGACAGAAATGTATTCACCCCTATAATAGGAAATTCACCCGTGTGCTTAAGCGTTTCATAGTACAAGCTTTCTTCTTGTATTTTACTTCTCTGATACATGGTCTCCATAGCACCGAGTACACCCCCTCTTTCATTGATCCGATCGAATTCTACCATGACAGCTTCTTCAACCAAGTCTGTCAGTTCTTCTACGATGAACGACCCTTGCAGCGGATTTTCATTTTTAGCAAGACCGAGTTCATGGTTGATAATTAACTGAATAGCGACCGCCCGTCTTACACTCTCTTCCGTAGGCGTCGTGATGGCTTCGTCATAAGCATTGGTATGTAGCGAATTGCAATTATCATAAATCGCATACAGCGCCTGCAGGGTTGTCCGTATGTCATTGAAATTAATCTCTTGTGCATGCAACGATCTTCCAGAAGTCTGGATATGGTATTTCAGTTTCTGGGATCTTTCGTTGGCACCATATTTTAGCTTCATGGCCTTGGACCATATCTTCCGCGCGACCCTACCTATGACCGCGTACTCTGGGTCTATTCCATTAGAGAAAAAGAAAGAAAGATTGGGCGCGAAATCATCGATACTCATCCCTCTAGAGAGATAGTACTCTACGAATGTAAACCCATTACTCAAGGTAAATGCAAGCTGAGAAATAGGATTGGCCCCAGCTTCTGCAATATGATATCCTGAGATAGAGACAGAATAAAAATTTCTTACATGGTGGTCTATAAAATACTGCTGGACATCTCCCATTAATTTCAATGAGAATTCAGTAGAGAATATACACGTGTTCTGTGCTTGATCTTCTTTCAGAATATCTGCTTGTACCGTTCCTCTTACGGACTTTAGGGCTTTCGCTTTTAATTCTGCATATATGTCAGAATCCAGAACTTGATCCCCAGTAAGACCGAGCAACATCAGCCCTAGGCCGTCGTTTCCATCAGGGATATCCCCTTCGTATGTAGGTCTAGGTAGGCCTTGACTATCGTATGTTTCCTTGAATTTATCTTCGACCAGATGTTCTAAGTTGTTTTCTTTTATATACAACTCACACTGCTGATCTATGGCAGCATTCATGAAGAAAGCGCAGATCGTAGCAGCAGGACCATTAATGGTCATGGACACAGAAGTTCTCGGGTCACATAAATCGAATCCCGAGTATAATTTCTTAGCGTCATTTAGCGATGAGATATTAACCCCTGAGTTCCCTACCTTCCCATAGATATCTGGTCGGTGTCCTGGGTCATTCCCATACAAGGTAACTGAATCGAATGCCGTAGACAATCGCTTAGCAGGCATCCCTTTAGACAAGTAATGAAATCTCTTATTGGTTCTCTCAGGTCCACCTTCTCCGGCAAACATTCGAGTGGGGTCTTCTCCTTTTCTCTTAAATGGAAACACGCCTGCTGTAAATGGAAATTCGCCAGGAACGTTCTCTTGAGCAGACCACTTCAATATACTTCCCCAGTCTTCATATGAAGGCAGGATTACCTTAGGGATTTTATTCTGAGATAGAGAGGTCGTGAAATTTTCTACATTGATTTCCCGATTCCTTACTTTGTAGGTGAAAGTATCCTGCGCGTAAGCAGACTTCTTATCAGCCCACGCATCTAAGATCTTTTTATTCTCTATTTTCAACGACCTGTCTAAGGCCTCTTGTTCCTCACTTATGCGCTTCGATAAATCATCACCACCATCAACTGTGTGGAGATGGTCGATGGTTTTCTGCATTCCATATAAGGTGGAAGCGATTTTAGCTTGGGCCTCAATTTCTTGATTGTACCTTCTTACCGTCTCTGTGATTTCAGAGAGATACCTTATCCTCGATGGAGGAATGATATACTGTTTCTCTGAATCTCCTTCAGTCAACTTAGTCTTAAAATCAGTAGGAAACAGCTTGAGCATCATCTCATTAAAAAGTTGATTTACTCCTGGATCATTAAATTGAGAAGCGATGGATCCATATACCGGCATTTCATCTAATGAGGTATGCCAGAGATTGTGGTTCCTCTGATATTGTTTCTTTACATCCCTTAATGCATCTAGCGATCCCCGCTTGTCAAACTTGTTGATCGCAATAATATCAGCGAAGTCAAGCATATCTATTTTCTCAAGCTGGGACGCAGCTCCGAATTCGGGAGTCATAACATATACAGATAAATCTGCATGATCTACAATCTCTGAATCAGACTGACCGATACCTGAAGTTTCTAGAATTATTAAATCGTATCCTGCTTTCTTAAGGATTGCGATTGTCGCATCTATATGCTTATTGAGGGCAAGGTTATATTGTCGAGTAGCCAGTGAGCGCATAAACACGCGATCACTGCTGATTGTATTCATTCTGATCCTATCTCCGAGAAGAGCGCCCCCTGTTTTTCGCTTCGAAGGATCTACGGATATGATTCCTAGGTTTTTTTCTGGGAATGTCGTCAAGTACCTGAGCACGACTTCATCAACCAAGCTAGATTTTCCCGCGCCTCCTGTACCGGTAATTCCTAAAACAGGTATAGATGAATCTTTCATCTCTTCTTCTAGCTCCTCTACCCATCCTGTATTTTCTTCTGGGTAATTCTCCACTGCCGTTATGAGTCTAGCGATAGCCGGGTGATTCTCTGGCGAAAGACTTTTTAATTGGCCATTGAGTTGATCTCCTACAGCGTAATCGCACTGTTTCATCAGATCATTGATCATGCCTTGCAAGCCCATCGATCGGCCATCATCGGGAGAATAGATCCGAGTAATCCCATGGGCGTGCAGGTCCTCTATTTCCGAAGGCAGAATCGTACCACCACCACCACCGAATATTCTGATGTGCCCAGCCCCTTTCTCTTTTAAAAGATCATGGGCATACTTGAAAAACTCATTGTGCCCTCCTTGATATGAAGTAATGGCAATACCCTGTACATCTTCCTGAATCGCAGCATCTACTATTTCATGCACGGGACGATTGTGTCCCAGATGGATAACCTCTGCTCCTGTACGCTGGATAATTCTGCGCATAATATTAATGGCTGCATCATGTCCATCGAACAGTGATCCAGCTGTCAGGATGCGGATTTTATTGATAGGCTTGTACGGGTGTATTTCTTCCATGTTATAAATGTAAGGTCTTGAAGATTCTCTACAAAATTAGTCAAAGTTGACTAATTTTTTGTCATATTTGATGAATATTAAGTTACCTATGTCTAAAACCACGCGACAGAAAATCATAGAAATAGCCAAACCACTCTTCAATAAGGAAGGTTATCGGGCATCTACATTGAATCAACTGGCACAGTCTATCGGCATCAGTCGAGGTAACTTGACCTATCATTTCAAGGACAAAACAGATTTACTGGACGCCATTCTTGCCGACTTATGGAGTCGGTACGAACAATTAATGGCCAGTACAACACAATTTCCATCGTGGGAATCGACCCACACCTCTACCCTAGCCTTTCACGAGTTACAGAAAGATTTCTCGTTTATCTTTTTTGACAGGCATCTGCTAATGATGCCTGCCATTAAAGATCAGGTTCAGAAAATCCAGAACCACCATCTGAAATGGCAGATGTCCATCATTCATTTTTCTATGCAGATCGGAAACATGAAACAAGAAACCATCCCAGGAACCTATGAATCTCTCTGCAATACCATCTGGAAGACCTCTTTTTTCTGGTTGTTGTCGGAAGAAATAGCTGAACCTAAAAATCAGAATACATGGGAGAGGTACGTATGGTCTATAATTTTACCACACTTTACAGAGAAGGGCATTGTCTCTTTTAAAGAACACTTCGGAAAGGACTATATGATGACGTTAGGGAATCGAGTGGAAGATTACCAGCAAGTTTACTTCGCCCTCTAGCACAACTTGTTCTTCTATCTCCTTGGCCGCTTTAATATAAATACCGACAACATCTTAATAACGTGTATATTTATACTACTAACTAAATAAATCTCCAAGCCATGCGCACACTCTACGCCCTACTCATTTTATTCTTCCTTGTGTACATCCAGTGTAAACCTGGTAGCCCATCAACAGAGGCAATAGATAAAGAAATCAATCCACCAGCTTCTGGATTTAATATAGAAGGAAGCGATGCCTCAGCCATAGCCTTGGCGGATAAAGTTATGGCAGCAATGGGTGGCAGAAGTGCTTACGATTCGACGAGGTATATCAAGTGGAATTTCTTTAATTCAAGAAGACATATCTGGGACAAGTCGACAGGAGACCTAGTCATAGAAGGCATAAGAGATTCTTTCTTGGTTAAAATGAACATCCACTCAATGACTGGGGAAGTAAACTACCATGGCATACAACTTTCTAAATCTGACAGCCTAGACACATACATTAAAAAAGGCAAGGATATGTGGATCAATGATGCGTACTGGTTGGTTATGCCTTTTAAATTAAAAGACAGTGGAGTAACCCTTAAGCACGTTGGAAGCGACACCCTGGTTGGTGGAAAGGAAGCCGAAGTATTAAGCCTTACATTCGACAACGTGGGTAAAACCCCAGACAACATGTATCATGTCTATGTAGATAAAGAAGACAACTTAATTAAGCAATGGAGTTTCTATACAACTGCATCAGATTCTACCGCTAGATTCACGACGCCGTGGGTAGATTATAAACCTCATGGTACCATCTTACTTTCAGGTGATAGAGGTCCTACTTATAAAATCACAGAAATAGCCGTAGGCGATTCATTGTCTACCTACTTTAAGTAAATAGAATATTGAATTTCACCCAAAAGGGTGATAGACATATGGATACTTAATGTCATTTTTACAATGGAAATTGATAAGTATGGCTAAAGAATGTAAGGTTGTTCAGCTTAAGACGAACAATCAAGAAGATAAAAGCATCCTCGATAAGGAGAATTCAAAGTTGAAAGCGTCAAGTGTGTATTACGAATCCTTGCTAGGAATAGAAAAAATGATTTCGGATCATTTTGATTCTAATTCAAGCAATATTGCATCCAGTTCAGACTCTGCATAACCCGTTTATCATTACTCAATAACCTTTGTTTTAAAAGAGGTAGATGCTACATTAAAAAATCCCAGGATAGGAACATCCGTTCCTACTGACTGTACGTTAGTCCCAGAATTAGCAAGCGGTAAGGTAAATATTCCGTTGTCGCCATTCGTCATCTGCTCAAATGCGATGGTGAGAAAATCAAACGCTTCTTCGCTTATAGATGCTAATTCTACATAGATTTCATCCCCTACTTTATAAGGAGCCTGTGCTTCCTCACCTTCTTCTAAGTCATCCTCAATCGGATTGATCTGCCTTCTGATCGGAAAGATAAATGGGATTCCATCTGTTCCTGTACCAGGAGAAAATGTTCCATCATACACAATCATCATCTCGAAGGGCTTATTAAGCAATGTATCGTTCTTCCATGTCCGACCCCAGTATGCATTTCCTATCCCTTCTAGATCTGTAGCAAATAGCTCTGCATAAATGCCTTCTGGAAACCCAAATTGCTCTTCTTCATATACTTGAGCGATAGAGTCGATAACTGGAACTGGATCCATTACCGTCTCTGCTATAAATGACACCCCTTCCGCCTCTATGTCGAGGGTATATGTCAAGCCTACTTCACCCAGTGTTTCGCCCGGCGAGGGAGTCCAGACATAGTTTCCATCACCACTGTCTACGAAAGTTAAATTCACACCATCACTTCTTTTCACCGTAACAATAGCACCTCTTACTCCAGCTGCTAGTTGGCTATCGAAATAATCTTGCGACTTAGTCAACCGGATGGTCTGAGGTCGTTCCAGATCATCTATCCACGCATCTACGACCAAGGTAGCTTCCTCAAATCCACTGTCTATTTCTATAACATCCTCACAGGACATGATAAATAAACTCACTACGCCTAATATTATATATATTCTATTCATCTTGATTAAAATTGAAAGTTGTAAGAAATAGAAGGAATGAAATTACCGATAACCGATAATCGATACGCCTCTGTATTGATAGGCGATCCTACCGGAATACGCCCAGAGTCTTGTTTCGTATATATATTGAAAGCATTCCTTCTAGAATATGCATTATACACTCCGAATACCCACTGCCCTTTCCACCGCTTAGTGGACTTAGGGTCAGGATCTATGGTCAACGACAAGTCCAGTCTGTGATAATTAGGAACACGGACATTGTTTCTAGCACCTTCATCGTTGTGCGGAATTACATATCCTTGTTGCTCATACCTTGTTGTCGCGAATGTTGTAGGCGTTCCGGTATTAAAAACAAAATTTGCACTAAAAGTGCACCGATCACTTATTTCATAAAATCCTGTAAGACTCAAGTTATGTGTCTGGTCGAAACGAGAAGGATACCACCTATCATTGTTGATTCCTTCTACCAGTCGCTCACTGACAGAATACGTATAGCTGGCCCAGCCTGAGAATCTACCTTCTTTCTTTTTAAGCATCAACTCCGCTCCATATGCCCTGCCTTCTCCCTCTAGAATCTGCCCTTCTAGCAGTTCGTTCAATATAAGGTCTGCTCCATCGATATAATCAATCAGGTGATCCAGTTTCTTATAATACAATTCAGTAGACCATTCTATATTATTATTACTGAAATTCCTGAAGTACCCTACCGCTACTTGATCAGCCATCTGGGGCACTACATTGTTGGTACTGGGTGTCCAGATGTCTACTGGAGTAGACGCAGTCGTGTTAGAAAGGAGGTGTACGTATTGTGCTGTTCTATTGTAACTCAACTTAAGAGACGATACATCATTTAAGGTTGCATTAAGAGAGAATCGAGGTTCGAGATTGTAGTATGTTTCTATCGGGTCCCACTTGTCGAAAAACTCAACACCTGTCAGCGGTCGTTCTTCTCCTCTAGGAGACTCACCATAATTATATGCATTCCGATCTCCTAAGTAGATGAAGTGCGAAAAGCGGATGCCATAGTTTACTTTAAATCGGTCCGCAATTTCAATCTCATTTTCAATAAATGCATTGGACTCTAGCGCAAACTGCTTATCGAGACTGATGTCATTGACGATGTTGTTAGATATGCCAACGGCATTGGCGGGTTGGAATTCATAGAAAATAGACTGTCCTCCGAATCGAACAATATTAGAAGGTCTGACATAATAAGAGAATTCCGGTTTTACAC